>NZ_JAFEJP010000007.1:0-137988 GCF_018555355.1 Bifidobacterium sp. SO4 | reverse complement strand
TCCCCATTATCGGGGAAGTCCCGTCTGAGCATGCCGCCGATCTGCTCGGGGCTCCAATGCGCCCTCAGCCCGTCGCGGATGTAGTCGAGCAGCCCCGGCACCGCGTGCACCTTCGCGGTCTTCGGCCGTCCGAGCCGGTCCGCGCTCATCTGCTGCGCCCGGTACGGCTCGTACGCGCCGGTGACCGGGTTCGTGTTCCGGGCGATCTCACGGCTGATGGTGGACGGCTCGCGTCCGAGCAGGCGGGCGATCCCGCGGATCGAGTCGCCGGCGAGCCTCCGGTCGGCGATGCTCATGCGCTCGTCCTGGCTCAGATACCTGGGATGAATCTTCTTCGGCCTGTCCATGGCGGAACGATACCAGTCGACCGAGGCTTTCTCGTTCCTGCCCGTGGCGCGGGTCCTGCCGTTCCTCCACACCTTGCCCGTGCGTTTGGAGACGCCGACCGCCTTCGCGGCCTGCGTGAAGTTCAAACCCGAGTCGAGGTATTCGACGTAGCGTTCCCGCCTCGCCTCGCACATAAGACCCCGACTCGCGTACTCCACGCCCTCGAAAACCCACCTGCCCATACATGACTCCCGCCACCCGGCCAAGCGTTGCAACGATCACTAGAACCCGCCCTGTCGGCGAAGCCGACTGAGGGGAGCCTTCAGGAGCCATCCGCCTCGGGACCCCGTCCACATAGCAAAAGAAAACCCGCAATCCGCACCTAACGGCGTATTCTCGCTCAAGGTCAAGGCCGGCGCGCGTCAACAGTCAACGACGTGCCGGCCGCATAACGTGAGCATTCGAGAGGACGTCAAGGGATGATTGCGGGTTTTTCCATAGTCTCGTTGCTGCTGATCCTGTTGGCCGGCATCGGCGCGGGATTCGTGGGGTATGCGGTGGGCGCGTCCTCGCTGGTCTCCTACCCGGCGCTGCTCGCGTTCGGCATCCCGCCCGTACTGGCGAACGCCTCCAACACCGTGGGTGTGGTGGGCACCGGCATCGGTGGCGTGATGGGTGCGCGGCGTGAGCTCAAGGGGCAGTCCCTGCGCGTGATCACGTACGTCACCATCGGCGCGATCGGCGGCATCGCCGGCGCGTATCTGCTGCTGGAACTCGACCCGTCCGTCTTCGAATTCGCGGCCCCCGCGCTGATTCTGTTCAGCTCGCTGATCATCGCCGTCAATCCGCGCGGCCGCATGCAGGCCAAGCAGGCCGCCGCCGACGCCGCCGAACAGTTGCGTGACATGTCCGCGGAGTCTGGTGCGAAGGCCGGCGAGGCTGCTGGTACCGGGGTGCCAGGCAAGTCAGGCAAGTCCGGTGCGGCTGTCGCGTCTGCCGACAAAGCCAATACGATTGCCGCCAAGTCCGTCGCGACCGCTCCCGCCCATCCGCATCCGGTCGTCCAGCCGTCCGACCAGCCGGTCCAGCCGATGAACCAGGACTCATGGTGGGTCTGGCTCGGCGTGGTGGCCGTCGCCATCTACTCCGGCTACTTCGGCGCCGGCGCCGGTACCTGCGCGCTGGCCGTGCTGGACGCCGCCAAAATCGGTCCGTTCCACAAGATTAACGCGCTGAAGACCCTCATCGGCACCGGCGCGAACATCAGCGCCTCGGTCGTCTTCATCATCAAGGGTGCGGTCGACTGGCCAGCCGCGATCATGCTGTGCCTCGGCTGCTTCATCGGCGGCTACATCGCGCCGCCCATCACGCGCCGCATCCCCGCCAACATCATGCGCGCCGCCGCCGTCATCGCCGGCATCGTCCTCACCGTGGATCTCGCCCTCAAAACCTACTGATTCATCGGTTTATCCGTGGAAGTCATCGTCAACGCTAAGGTTGACGTTTCTTCGCAATAGTGCCCTCGGTGTGTTATAAAGAAAAAGCCATCTGCCTGTGTTAAGGCAGGGGCTCCAAGCGCCGGGGGTTTCCCCCGGCATTTTTTCCGCCGAAGGGGACGGATATGGGGGATATCAACATTTTCGTGGATGAAAGTGGCACGCGGGACGGTAATTCCGAGTATTATCTGCTGACTTTAGTGTTTCATGATCAAAACGAGGACATCTACCGTTGTATTCATTTGTATGAACATGCGCTGCTGGAACGAGGACTGCCGGACATACCTTTTCATGCCGGTCCGCTGTTCAATGGGCATGATGATTACGCTTCATATGCCATGAATACACGCAAGCAGTTGTTCACGGCGTTTTACACCTTCGCATGGCATCTGCCGATTACATATGTCACCTTTGCGTAACGTTGCTTCCGCATAGCGAAAGAGCCCACGCGGTTGGTGTTGGGTTCCTAGGGGATGGCCTTCCGATAGGGGGGGTATTCGGCCGGAATTCGTACGTTGATGATGTGCAGTTTTTGGCTGCTGTGACGTCAGTCGTCTGACCGGCTATGGTGTGCATGTCCAGAATATGACACGCGAAACGCCTATGACAACGCTTGCAGAAAATCTGGTGTACGATAAGAGCCATTGCAAGGCAAACGTTTGCAATGATGCAGGAATGCAAGTGTTTTCAGTACTTTCTGCAAATAAAGACTGTTTTGCAGTCATGCAAACGTTGGTGAAGGCATGCCTTGTGATACGGACAAGCGTGAACACTGCGCCGCACGCCGAACCGTCAACGATGACGCACGAGACAACCGAAGATGGTTGAACGAAAGGCAACCACCTCAAGGGAGAGATGATGAACGTACCTACGATGACCCCGTTTGCAAAGGGGGTATCCAAAGCCAAGGCCCTGGCTGCGGCTGCCCTTGCCGCAACGATGCTCGTCGGCTCCGCCGCGTTCATCACCGCGCCCCGCAGCGTCTACGCGGAGGGTGCTCAATTGTCTGATGGCGCTCTGTGCACGCCGTCCGAACAGAAGATGGGCACCGACACCGACCCCTCCAGCACCCGTGATTCCGGCGTCGCCACATGGGTCGGCGGCAACATGTACGTGGGCAAGAAGCCAGCCAACACCGCCAATCTGAAGAACGCGAATGGTCCCGACGGCTCGTACGCCGTGGAGGCCGAGGGTCTGACGGTCGTCAACGGCAAGTTGATGATGAACCCGATCAAGAACTCGTGGAGTGGCGCCGGCTTCCGCTTCGGCATCGCCGGTTTCGGCACCCAGTTCCGCCCTGCAAAGGACAGCACGGCGCTGGTGGTCGGCGGCAACACCAGCGACGCAGCTCTGCCGGAGTGGTCGAACGTGCAGGCATGGTCCCATTCCGGCTTCCTGCGCGACAACGGCCATATCGCGTCGATCGCCGGCGCCAGTTCCGACCTCTGGGGCGCGACGGGCACGCCGTCCATCGGCAAGAACCCGGCCAATACGAACGCAATGGTTAACTGGAACGTGACCGATCCGATGGAGAACGTCACCGTCAAAAGCGACGACACCGACACCGACGCCAGCGACGACGTCAAGAACCTTTCCGAATCCAAGTACTACCAGGACTACGTCATCGAAGACATCTCCGCCCCGCTCGCCTTCCAGACCGCGACGGGCACGGTGACGCAGGACGTCTCCACGCTGAGCACGCTGACCCGCCACAAGTACAACCACAGCACCAGCAACGTGCAGTACGTTTTCAAGTACACCGACGACACCAAGACGGGCACCGGCCGTGGCCTGGAGACCACCGATTCGTACACCAACCGCGAGAAGCTGATCACGTTCACCGGCACGAACAACCCCACGATGGAAGTGTTCGACCTCGACGCGAGCATGCTCACCGACTACATCGACGGCACCCGTTACCGCGGCGTGGCGTTCGCGTTCGAGAACATCGCCGACACCGCGTCCGTGGTGGTCAACGTGACCGGCGACAACAAGAACATCGCCTTCCACAACGGCTGGCAGTTCTGGTGGAACGGTCAGGAGATCTCCGACGGCTACTCCGACGCGGCCAGCACCGGCAAGGCCGCCGCATACGCGAAGGCCGCGCAGAAGATCCTGTGGAACTTCCACGACACGAACAACCTCACCATCTATGGCGGCATCGCCAACGAAGGCGACGACAAGTACACCGAGGACGACCCGGCCGCCGCGATGCTGGGCAGCATCATCGTGATCGGCAACGCCGAGTCGGGCGACGCGAGCGGCGACGCCGACAACACCACCGGCAACTTCGAATCGCATGTGACCACGAACGGCCGCGTGTACACCGAGGGCGACTTCTCCATGCACAACCCGCACTTCGCGGCGAAGTTCACCCAGGCCGGCGCGAACGACGGCGACTCCGCCTCCGTGATCGACATGGACCAGGAGCGCCACAACTTCCCGTGGAACGGCCAGACCACCACCGAATGCGCGGCGATCGCCTGGCAGAAGTCCGACGAATCCGGCAACGGTCTGGCGGGCACCACGTGGGCGATCTACGGCACGTACGACGACGCCGCGAACGGCGAGAACGCCCTGTACGCCGCGCTGAAGGACGACGACTTCGCCGACAAGGACACTGCCACCAAGGGCGGCTTCAAGGTCGAGGGCCTCAAGCCGAACGCCACGTACTACATCAAGGAAGTCGCCACCGGCGACGACAGCCAATACCAGCTGAACACCAACATCTACACCGCCACGACCGGCGAAGCGAACACCACCGCAGGCGTGACCCAATCGGTCACCATGGGCGCGGACGGCACGCTCGCGTTCGGCAAGGCCGACATGACCGACGACGGCAAGATCGTCAACAAGGCCGCCGGGCATGAGGTCGCGTGGAAGAAGATCGCGGACGGCGACGCCAAGGGCACGCCGCTGGCCGGCTCCGCCTGGCAGATCAGCAAGCAGGACGACACCACCGGCACACAGGTCTGGAACGTGGCGGACAACGTGAACGCGGCCACGTCCGTCTCCATCGTGGCGTCCGCGTACACGCTCGACACGTCCAACCAGTACAAGGCGACGCTGACCGCCAATGTCGCCCCCGCCGAGGCCGTGCAGAACGTCACCTGGACGTTCACCGACGCATCCGGCAACCCGATCGCCAACGAAACTGACGCCGTGTTGAGCCAGACCAGCGACCTGCGCGCCGACCTCATCGGCACCGCGACCGCCGACACGACCGTATACGTGAAGGCCTGCTCCGTCTCCAACCCCGACGTGTGCAGCCAGCCGGCCACCATCACGGTCAAGGCAGCGAACGTGACCAACTTCGCGATCACCAGCGCCGACGGCCAGCCGGTCAAGGACGGCGACGCGATCACCGCGGACGCGCTGAACGCGGACCTGACGTTCAAGGCGAGCTCGACCCCGAGCGTGCCGGTCACCTGGACGACCAGCAGCGAGAGCATCGCCACGCTGAGCACATCTGGCAACGGCGCGAACGCGACCGTGCACATGGTCGGCTTCGGCACGGCCACCATCACCGCGAAGGCCGGCAACCGGACCATTTCGTTCACGGTCAAGCTGCCTTCCACCACCGTGTACTTCAAGAAGACGCTGGTGGGCTGGTCGAACTACTACCTGTACTACGACGACGGTGTTTATTGGAAGTTCGTGAAAATGGACCGGACCTGCGGCGACTACGTGGCGGTCACAATCCCGCGGGTCACGAGCGGCAAGCAGTTCCTGTTCCACGACAGCACCGATCCAAAGTCGGGCAATTGGTATAAGCCGTCCACGGCCGCGAACGCGAACTTCACGTTCACCGGCAACGAGGTGCAGGTCGTCGAACTATACAAAACTCACAGGGTTCGATTGCACCATCTGGATGTTCTTCGGTGTCCGATTATTCGCATGCCGATGATGCGAACGTTACTGGTGATGAAGGTGAAACTGTTGCTGATGAGGACTTCAATACCTTTGATGGCAATGGTTTAGCGGTGGATAATCAGATGAATACGTTCGCTGACAATAGGTCCACCGAGAAGGCGGTCACGCCCTGTGTCGCTGCTGACGGTGTTAGCGGCAATCCCGGTGTGAAGTGCGACATTGACACGACGCCTGGCAAGTTCAAGGTCGATGGTCTGGATGCGGGCACGTATCTGCTTCACGAGATCACCGCGCCTGACGGCTACACGCTGAATAAGACCGTGTACCAGTTCACGATTGACTCTGATGGCAAAGTGACATGGAATGGCGGCTGGGCCGATGGCGATACGGCCAAAGAGATGAACGCGAATCTTATTCCGGACGCCAATAACGGTAATGCCATTAGTGACCAGTCCACGGAAGTCACGTGGTACAAGGTCAGTTCGGAAGATTTCGATTCGACCACGTATCTGAAGGGTGCTCAGTGGAAGCTGATTCGCACGAAGGATGGTTCCGGTTCGTCCGTGAAGGATGAAGCGTACTGCATCGTTGACGGTAATGGTGATGGTGCCAGCAAGGATGGCAGTCTGATTTGCCCGAATTCCGATTCTGACGCTGATAGCGGCACGGATTCCTCCATCACACGTCTGACCGACGTGAGCAAGGTGGGCGAGCAGTCTGGCGCCGTACAGGACATCGCCGACGGCATCATCAAGCTGACCGGTCTGAAGTTCGGTACGTACGAACTGGTCGAGACGGTGGCGCCGGAAGGCTACAACCTCTCCACAACCAAGTACACGTTCACCATCGATCAGAACTCCAGCGCCGGCGCAACGGTCCAGATTTCCTTCAAGAAATCGGATGGCACGTCCCAGAACGTCGCCGGCAACCGAATCCCCAACAAGCCCGGCGCGGAAATGCCGGACACCGGCGGCATCGGCACCAGCGTCTTCCTCATCGGCGGCACCCTGGCCGTGCTCGTCGCCACCCTCGGCCTGGCCGAAGTAAGGAGGCGACGCTCATGACCATCTCCCACCCGAGGGGAGGAGACCCCTAAACAGACTTATTCAACCAAGATATGGCTCCTGGTTCCCTGGCCTTATTCTGGCTCCCCTCTCTGAGGGGAGCTGTCGCCGGAGGCGACTGAGGGGAGTCCCAGTCACACCCCAACCCGTTCACCAACAATCAACAACCCAAACCCAAACCTGTAGAGAAAGAACTCTAGAAGGAGCACAACAATGAAAAAGTTAGGCAAGGCCCTCCTTGGCCTCATCGCCGCCGTGGCGATGCTCTTCACCGGCCTCACCGTCGGCGCCGTCCCCGCAATGGCGGTGGGTAATTACTCAATCACTATTGAGAATAAGGATGAAGGCCACACGTACACCGCGTATCAGGTGTTCTCCGGTACCTTGGATAAGACTGGCGGCAAGCTTTCGAACGTGAGTTGGGGCGATGGCGTAGATTCAGGCAGACTGCTGACTGCACTGCAGAATACGACCGAAGCGGCTTTGCAGAAGGACTCGAAGAGTATCTTCGCGGAGGCCAAGACCGCGCAGGATGTTGCCGATGCCTTGTCCGGCAAGTCCGATGAGGTTGCCCAGGCGTTCGCGACCATCGTGAGCAAGCATCTCGGCACGGAGGCCGGCAGCGCTAAGACTCCGACTGATGGCAAGTATGTGATTAGCGGTCTTGAGGCAGGCTATTACTTCATCAACGATACCGGTACGCTCGGTGAGGGCGATTCATATAGCCGTTTCATGCTGCAGCTGACGAAGAACCAGACGATCAAGCCGAAGTCCGAGCAGCCGGAATCCTCCAAGAAGGTGTGGGATTCGACCGATTCCACCCCGGACCCGAGTGACCCGAATGATGGCAAGTGGACCGATTCCGCTGATTATGATTTCGGCGACCCGGTCCCGTTCAAGCTGACCGGTAAGGTCGCGGATAACTACTACTTGTACAAGAGCGCATACAAGTTCGTGTTCCACGATAAGGAAGAAGCTGGTCTGGAATTCAAGCCGGACACTGTTGTGGTCAAGGCCGTGTTCAATAGCACTGAGGTGGAATTGACGAAGGGTACTGATTACACTGTCAAGACTGGTAATGATGTCACTGACGGAGATACGTTTGATATCGAGATTAGCGATGTCAAGGCTCTTGTGACCAATCATCCGGATAGTGGCATTCCGACGGCTAAGGGCTTCGACATTGTCGCGACGTATTCCTCCACATTGCTGAAGACCGCTAACGTCGGTTCTGCGGGTAACAAGAACACGATGCACTTGGAGTACTCGCGCAACCCGAACTCCGAACAGGGCGGCGACACTGGTGAGACTCCTGATCACACGGTCATCGTCTTCACCTACAAGACCATCTTCAACAAGGTGAACTCCAAGGACGAATCGCTGACCGGTGCCGAGTTCACCCTGCAGAAGGAATACTGCACGACTGATCAGGACAATAATACGACCTGCGAATACAAGGATGTGGACGACGAGAACGTAACTAAGAGCCACGATGCCACCACGAATAAGTATGAGTGGGCTGGTCTTGACGCCGGCAACTACCAGCTGGTTGAGACCAAGGCTCCTGACGGTTACAACAAGCCTAAGGATCCGATCAAGTTCACCATCACCGCAAAGCATGAGGCGGTATGGGACGGCGGCAATGGAAGCTCCGCTCTTACTTCGCTGAACGGTAATACGACGGATGGCCTCATCAAGGATATGTCCTTCACCGGCAATGAGACCGACGGCTCTTTGACCGCTAGTGTTATCAACAAGTCTGGCTCCGAGCTCCCTGAAACCGGTGGTATCGGCACTACGATCCTGTACGTGGCCGGCGCCGCGTGCGTGATCGCCGCCGGCCTGTGGTTCGCCCTGCGCCGCCGCACCTCGGCCCGCTGATTTCCGGTCCGAGTTCATATCAACCATTTAGGGGTGCTGTTCCGTCTGGCCCATGCTAGCGAGGCGGAACAGCACTTCGGCCATCTGCTTCCACTCCGAAAAGGTCTGGTCGTGAACTGATGGATTTCATGCAATCGCTCATGATATCTATATAAACGATATATAATCAATATATAAACGATATCTGTGGTGGTTGGAGGCTTCATGACTACGACATTGGTCAACGTTCGGTTGGACGAACAGACGAAGAAGGATATGAGCGAGGTGTGCAATGAACTCGGACTGAGCATGAGCGCCGCGTTCAACATATTCGCCAAGGCGGTGGTTCGGGAAAGGCGCATCCCCTTCGAGGTGACGGCCGACCCGTTCTATTCGCCGGCGAATATGCGGCATCTGGCGCGCTCCGTGGCTCAACTTGATGCCGGTCTTGGAGAGCCGTATGACCTGATCGGGGAATGACGTGATCAAAGTCTGGTCCGATGAGGGGTGGGAGGACTACCTGTACTGGCAGACGGTCGATAAAAAGACGCTGAAACGCATCAACCTGCTCGTCAAGGACATTGAACGTAACGGCATGGCCGAAGGCGTGGGTATGCCGGAGCCATTGCGCGGCAACCTGTCCGGGTGGTGGTCTCGCCGGATCGACTCCAAAAACCGTCTCGTCTATCGCATCCGTGGCACTGATGAGCTGCGGTTGGAAATCGCCTCTTGCCGCACTCATTGCCAGGAACACTGAGCGGTGCCGGTAGGCCGGTGCTTGCGATGGATTCCTCAATGGGCGGCGCGCGGACGGTATCGAAAGGCGATGCGGCGTAGGATTGGTAATAATCGCAACGCATGCGGCTGTCTTTCGGCCGGCGATAGCGGCTTTATTTTCTACACGGAGCAGAAGAGATTGAAGCAAGGAAAAATGATGACTGACACAAATGGCGGCCGTTCCGGCCGAAGCGTGGCGGTGCTCGGCGCGCGCTGGGCAGGCAATGCCCTTGCGACGATCTGTGCGCTGGTACTCGCCTTCGCCATGTGCGTGGCCGGGCTTGTGGCCGTGCCTTCGGCTGTGGCCGATGATACCGTGGCTACGGCAGATAAAGCTGGTAGCATCACCGTTAATTACAAGGACGGCGACACGGCCATCGTCGGAGCAAAGGTTAATTTGTACCACATCGCCGACTGGGCCGCCTCGGGCGACAATACCTTCGCCCCTATCGCGCCGTTCAATGACAGCGGCAAGTATGCGGTTGACTGGGGTCTGCTTAACAGCAATAATTCCGGCAATTACCGCCAGTTTGCGGAAACTCTGACGAATTACATCACCAAGAACAAGCCAGAGGCAAACGCTGACGCGACTACGGACGGCAACGGTCAAGCGACATTCTCCAATCTGAGCAAGGGCCTGTACCTCGTTCTGATTGATGCATACAACAACGGTGACTTAAGCTGTGGTCTGTCCTATGCGTTGATTCCCCTGCCATCCAAGACGGCAGACGGGAACAGCACGACCATGAATGTGACTATCGAGCCAAAGAACGACTGCGAAACCACACCGCCCACTCCTCCGACCGAAACGGTGAAGAAGAAGGTCGTCAAGGTTTGGAAGGGCGATTCCAACGCCAACCGTCCTGGCAAGGTGATCGTGCAGCTGCTGCAGGACGGTAAGGTGATCGACGAGGTGGAGCTCAATGCATCCAACAACTGGACGCACGAGTGGACCAACCTGCCTGCCGGCCATGAGTACCAGGCGGTCGAGAAGACCGTGCCGGACAACTACACCGTGCTCGTGGACCGCGAGAACGACGTGATCACCATCACGAACACGTACACGCCGCCGACTCCGCCGGACGATAAGACCCCGCCGGATGACAAGACGCCTCCGAGCGACAAGACCCCGCCAAGCAAGAAGACCCCGCCGATTGGTGAGACTGGTTCCAACATCGTCATTGCGGCGATTTGCGCCGGTGTGCTGGGCGGATTGGGCGTGATTCTGCTGGTGCATCGGAAGCGGAAGGCGAAGTAGTGATTGCTGACGGGAGACGGTAGCGTCTACTCAATGACATTCGCTTCCCGGGACTACCCCTCAGTCGGCTTCGCCGCCAGCTCCCCTGACAAGGGGAGCCTAGGTAAAGTTTGGGGAGCCGAGAAAAAAGATTGACCCCCTCGGTCATTGAGGGGGTCGATTTATATGGAAAGGAATGGGGATGGCGGCTCATCGCAGGAAGACCGCGGATACGGTTTCGCGCATCATCTCCGCGTTCTTCGCGGTCGTGCTGGTCGCGGGTATCGGCCTGATCGCGTACCCCACGGTCGCGGATTGGTGGAATCGCATGCACCAGTCGCGCGCGGTCGCCACCTACATCGAAGAGACCGAGGACCTTTCCAAGGCGCAGCGCAAGCAGATGCTCGAAGCGGCCCGCGCGTACAACGCTGCCCTCCCATCGCAAACGGACCGCTGGCGTCCCACCAAGGAACAGACCAAGCAGTACGACTCGCTGCTGGACGTCTCCGGCACCGGCATCATGGGCTACGTCACCATCCCCAAGCTCAAAGTGCGATTCCCCATCTACCACGGCACGGACGCGGGCGTCCTGCAGATCGCCATCGGCCATCTTGAAGGCTCGTCGCTGCCGGTGGGCGGCGAAACCACGCACGCCGCCGTCTCCGGACACACCGGACTGCCGAGCGCCAAGCTCCTGACCGGCCTCGACACCCTCGAAAAGGGCGACACGTTCGCGTTCCACGTGCTGGGGGAGACCTACACCTACCAAGTCGACAAGATCAGCGTGGTGCTGCCGACGAACCTCAAGAACCTCGACATCGAGGATGGCAAGGACCTCGCCACCGTCATCACCTGCACGCCCTACGGCGTCAACTCGCATCGTCTGCTCGTGCGCGGCCATCGCATCCCCAACCCCGTCAAGCCGGACACCACCGATTACGACACCCCCGTACGCATGATGACCGCCGGCATCGTCGCCGTGGTGGTCTCCGTGCTCGTGATCGGCGTGCTGGTCCTCCGCTGGCTCTACGTGCGCCGCCACCGCCCCGTGGGCTTGCACACCTCCGGCGCCGATGCCGCCAAGACGCCCGGTGCCAGCGTCGAGAATCCGATCAATGCGGGAGATGACCACTAATCAGTGGTCGAAATGCACGTCATCGCCGAAAAGACGATGCCATGCGTCGACGATATCGTCATAGTTGCGTGTGACGGCGGCTTGAATCATGCGGATATGTTTCGCCGGGATTCGGCCATGATTGTGGGATAACGACACGGTGCCGTCGGCATGCAGCACGAATCGGGCAAGATCGCGTTTGCCGCCTTGCGCTACATGGACATGAATGCCATGCTCCCGGTCCAAGGTGCTGAAATACACGCTGTAACCGGCCAGAAAGAAGACTTCAGGCATTGGCGTATTCTCGGTCGATGGATCGGAACTCGTCGATCATCGGCTTCATCTTGCCAAACCAGTGATGCAGAAAAGGCTCGCCCTGTTTGCCGAACGTGGAGGAGAGGATGTTGCCGTCATTGTCCAACGTTGCGGTGCGGTCGAAACCTGATTCGGTGATTACCATCACGTCATCATCCCATTGGGTCTTGATGCCATCCATGATGAATACGTTCTCGTCGGGCATGGTGCGCTCCTTTCGATCATTCTTATTATCCCGCAGGCGGCTGCCTTCGGCAATGCGCTCCAACCGCGAAGAAAATGCGGAGGACTGCCCGCGCGGGGCGGCGCGGCGCCACGGAATGCGCGGAGTCGACTAGGATGAATCGGGTAACTGAGATATAAGGAATGGGACTCATATGCCGAAGATGTTTGGAACCGATGGTGTTCGTGGCCTGGCCAACAAGGACCTGACCGCCCGATTGGCGCTCGACCTGGGAGACGCGGCGGTGCGCGTCCTGGGCGACGCCGGCACGAAGGACAACCAGCCGGAGGGCCGTCGCCGCGCGCTCGTGGGCCGCGACACCCGTGTTTCCGGCGATTTCCTGGCCTCCGCACTGTCTGCCGGCATGTCCGCCGGTGGCTTCGATGTGATTGACGCCGGCATCATCCCCACCCCGGGCGTGGCCTATCTGACCAGCGTGCTCAACGTGGAGATGGGCGCCGTGATCTCCGCCTCCCACAACCCCATGCCGGACAACGGCATCAAGTTCTTCGCCCGTGGCGGCTTCAAGCTGCCCGACCAGAAGGAAGACGAGATCGAGGCCGTGCTCGGCCAGGATTGGGAGCGCCCCACCGGCGCCGGCGTGGGCCGCGTGAGCCACGACCAGAACACCGCCACCAACCTGTACATCGACCACCTGGTCTCCACCATCGCGCCGTTGAACGACGACCAGACCCAGCCCAAGCCCCTGAAGGGCCTCAAGATCGTGGCCGACTGTGCCAACGGAGCCACCTCCGTGGTGGCCCCCGAGGCCCTGCGCCGCGCCGGTGCGGACGTCATCGTGATCAATGCCTCCCCGGACGGCTACAACATCAACAAGAACGCCGGCTCCACCCACCCCGAGCAGCTGCAGGCCATGGTCAAGGCCACGGATGCCGTGATGGGCGTGGCCTTCGACGGCGACGCCGACCGCTGCCTCGCCGTGGACGAGGACGGCAACATGGTCAACGGCGATCAGATTATGGGCATCCTGGCCCGTGCCAAGCAGCGCGAAGGCAAGCTGGCCCACGACACGCTCGTGGTCACCGTGATGAGCAACCTCGGTCTCAAGCTCGCCCTGAAGGACATGGGCATCAAGACCGTGGAGACCTCCGTGGGCGACCGCTACGTGCTCGAGGAGATGCTCAAGGGCGGCTATACGCTCGGCGGTGAGCAGTCCGGCCACGTCATCAACCGCGAATTCGCCACCACCGGCGACGGTACCCTGACCGCCCTGACCCTGTGCAACGAGGTGGTCAAGTCCGGCAAGAGCTTGAAGGAGCTCGCCGCCGATTTCCCGCAGCTGCCGCAGACCCTCATCAACGTGCCGAACGTGGACAAGAACGCCGCGTCCACCAACCCCCGCATCCAGGCCGCCGTGGCCCATGAGGAGGAGCTGCTGGGCGAGTCCGGCCGCGTGCTGCTGCGCCCCTCCGGCACCGAGCCGCTGGTGCGCGTGATGGCCGAGGCCGCCACCCAGGCCTACGCCGACGAGGTCTGCACGCGACTGGCTAAGATCGTGGCCGAAGAGCTCGCGCTGTAGTCCGTTAGCTCCCTTCTTCGCCTCGCTGCTGCAATCTGGCTCCCCTCCCTGAGGGGAGCTGTCAGCGAAGCTGACTGAGGGGAGCGCGCGAAACACGCAAATCCCGTATTCCCTCCCTTATCCGCCCCTATATAAGGAACCCCATGTTTGGAAAGAACGCAAAAGTCGACCTCGAACTCAACCGCATCGTCGAGCAGCTCATCAAGACCGGCGGCAAGGAGAAGATCCTGCCCATCGTGCAGGCCGGCGAGCCGGTGCTGCGCCAGCAGACCATCGCCTACAACGGTCAGCTGTCCAAGCGTACGCTCCTGAAGCTCATCGACACCATGCGCACCACCATGCTCGAGGCTCCGGGCGTGGGCCTGGCCGCCACCCAGATCGGCCTCGGCCTGGCCCTCGCGGTGGTGGAGGACCACGTGCGCGACGACGAAGACGATCCGCGCGAAATCGCCGAATTCCCGTTCCATGTGATCATCAACCCCTCCTATAAGCCCACGAGCGACAAGACCGCCAGCTTCTTCGAGGGCTGCCTGAGCTTCGACGGCTACCAGGCGGTGCGCAAGCGTTGGCTGGATATCGAGGCCGAATGGGACGACGAGGACGGCAAGCGTCACAAGGAACTCCTGCACGGCTGGCCGGCCCGTATCTTCCAGCACGAAACCGACCACCTGAGCGGCGAGCTGTACATCGACCGCGCCGAAATCCGGTCGCTGACCACCACCGAGAACCTCGAGGACTACTGGTGCAACGACCCGGTGCCCACCGAGGCCGCCGAGGAGCTCGGTTTCGCGCTGTAACACCGCGGTCGCGGTAGATGCGGCTCCACTATGGCCGATGCTGCCGAATCGGGCGTTACTTTTTTCGAGATAAGCCCACACTTCGTGAAAAAGGCACACTGACGACCGCTCAGCGTGCCTTTTTCGCGAAATAAGGCCATATCTCGTGAAAATGTAACGCTTACCTGTACTCAGCGTGCCTTTTTCACGAAGTTCCCGGTTATTGCGAAAAAAGTAACGCCGGGATTGGGGCGGAACTGGTCGGATTTGCCAAAGGACGGACAGATTCAGTGGCCGGATTCGCCGGAAATCGGATAATACCGGCGGAATTGGGTTGATTCAGGTGGTTTGGCCGTTTTCTCGGCTCTCCTTGTCAGGGGAGCCGGATCGCGTAGCGAGACTGAGGGGCAGCCACATATACCGCGTGACTACCCTTCAGTCAGCTTCGCTGCCAGCTCCCCTGACAAGGGGAGCCGAGAAGGGAACCAATCCCCGTCTCAGGCCATCGCTATACTCCTGACCTCGTGAGTGAATATCAGGACAGCCGTCAGCAGCGCGAACACCGCCGCCGCACCATGGTGCGCGTGGTGTGCGTCGTCATTGCTGTGGCCATGCTCGGCTCCCTGGTTATCCCCGCCATCTACGCGGGGCTTTGACGCTGCCTGTGCACACCGTGCCCGCGGAAGAGCACGTCTGATGCACAGGGGCGATTCGGCAAGCCAACACGCGAACGGCAATCAGCCATAGGTGAGCGGCTCGCCAACAATCCCTCCCAAACGCATCGCAACACCGCGGACCGGCAGGCCGGGGGAGTCCAGCCCGAAAGACACGAGTCCAGACCGCCAAGCCAGCAGCGGAAGCGGGAACCGGAACCGTGAAGCAGGGAGCGGGACCGAGCCGACGGCCCCAAGCCAACGGAATGTGCACAGGCTGTCAACGAAGACGTGATATTCCAAGGTATTTCACAGCACGAACAGTAAGGTAAGACACGATGGCAGAATTTGACTTTTCCCAAGCAATCGGTGACGCCCGCGCCAAGTACGATTCCATCGCCAAGGCGCTGGACGTGGACCGTCTCAAGTCCGAGATCAAGGAGCTGGAGGCCCAGGCCGCAGCCCCCGGCCTCTGGGACAACCCGGAGAACGCCCAGAAGGTGACGAGCAAGCTCTCCGCCGCCGAATCCCAGCTCAAGCGCCTCGACTCCGCCTCCCAGCGCATCGATGACGTGGAGACGCTTGTGGAGCTCGGCCGTGAGGAAGGCGACCAGGACTCCCTGGACGAGGCCCAGAACGAGATCGGCGAGATCCAGAAGGACCTCGACTCCATGGAGATCCAGACCCTGCTCGACGGCGAATACGATGAGCGTTCCGCAGTGGTTACCATCCGCTCCGGCGCCGGCGGCGTGGACGCGGCCGACTTCGCCCAGATGCTGCTGCGCATGTACCTGCGCTACTGCGAGCGTAACGGCTTCAAGGCCAAGGTCATGGACACCTCCTACGCCGAAGAGGCGGGCATCAAGTCCGCCACCTTCCAGGTGGACGCGCCCTACGCCTACGGTCGCCTGTCCGTGGAGGGCGGCACCCACCGACTGGTGCGCATCTCCCCGTTCGACAACCAGGGCCGCCGTCAGACCAGCTTCGCCGCGGTCGAGGTGGTGCCGCTGGTCGAGGCCACCGATCACATCGACATCCCGGACACCGATATCCGCGTGGACACCTACTGCTCCTCCGGCCCCGGCGGCCAGGGCGTGAACACCACGTACTCCGCCGTGCGCATCACCCACTTGCCCACCGGCATCGTGGTGACCATGCAGGATGAGCGCTCGCAGATCCAGAACCGCGCCTCCGCCATGGCCGTGCTGCAGTCCCGACTGCTGGTGCTGCGCCACGAGGAGGAAGCCAAGAAGAAGAAGGAGCTCGCCGGCGACATCAAGGCCAGCTGGGGCGACCAGATGCGCTCCTACGTGCTCCACCCGTACCAGATGGTCAAGGATCTGCGCACCGGTTACGAGACCAGCCAGACCCAGGCCGTCTTCGATGGCGACATCAACGGCTTCATCGAGGCCGGCATCCGCTGGCGTCACGAGCAGCGCCGCCAGGCCGCCGCCGAAGCCGAAGAGTAAATCTCGAACACTTCGGCTCCCTGACCGAGGAAGCCAAGATAATCGAAGGAAAGCAAGAGCAAACATGGCACTGATCTCATTGGATAACGTATCCAAGATCTACCCCAGGGGCACGCGCCCCGCACTCGACGGCATCAACCTCAACATCGAGCGCGGCGATTTCGTGTTCCTGGTGGGTGCCTCCGGCTCCGGCAAGACCACGCTGCTGAGCCTCCTGCTGCGTGAGGAGGAGGCCACCAGCGGCGAGATCCGCGTGGCCGGCAACGACTTGCGCCGCATCCCGAACCGTCAGGTGCCGCACTACCGCCGCACGCTGGGCTTCGTGTTCCAGGACTACAAGCTGCTCAACAACAAGACCGTGTGGGAGAACGTGGCCTTCGCCCTTGAGGTGATCGGCACGCGCCGCTCCACCATCAAGTCGCTGGTGCCCAAGGTGTTGGAGACCGTGGGTCTCACCGGCAAGGAGCGCAACTACCCGCACGAGCTGTCCGGCGGCGAGCAGCAGCGCGTGGCCATCGCCCGCGCATATGTGAACCACCCGCAGATCCTCCTCGCGGACGAGCCCACCGGCAACCTCGACCCCACCACATCGCTGGGCATCATGGAGGTGCTGGACGCCATCAACCGCACCGGCACCACCATCGTGATGGCCACGCACAACGAGGAGATCGTCAACTCCATGCGCAAGCGCGTGGTGGAGCTGCACAACGGCAAAATCGTGCGCGACGAGGCCCATGGCTCCTACGATTCCGCACTCTACTTCCCGGACGCCGAGGTGGAGGCCCGCTCCGAACAGGCCTCGCGCATCCTGCCGTCCACCTTCACGTCCGACAAGTCGCTCGCCCAGGAGGACGGTCCGTCCGAAGGCATCGCACGACTGGCCAATTCCGTGCATTCCGGCCGCACCGGCCGTTACGGCGAGACCTTCGCCCCGCTGGAGAACACGCTGACGTGGGGCAAGGGACTGCCGCTCGAGGAGCAGGCCAAAGCCGTCGAGGCCGAACGTGCCGGCAAATCCGCGGGGTCCGGTGCGTCCGGTACCGCCGGCGATGGTTCCGGCGATGGTTCTGCCTCTGCCGCATCCGCTACTTCCGGCGATGCCGCCCGATCCAACCCCGATCACGCCCGTTTCATGCGTCCGGCTTCCGGCGATTCCCAGTCCGGTCCGGCCGATGCCGCGTCCACCGGCCAGCAGGCCGATAGCGCGTCCGCCGATGCGCTGGAGCAGACGCAGACCTTCAATCCCATCACCGAGGGCTTCGAGCCTGCCGCCGTCCAGTCCGGCCGGTCCGGCCAGTCTGATCAGTCCGGTCAGTCCGCCGCGTCTGGCGATACTGCAGACCACAAGCCGCACGGCTGGGCCGCCGCCCTCGCCAAGTCCGATCCGAACAGGACCGACGCCCACCCCGAGCAGTCCGGCCAGTCCGGCCAGTCCCGCACGACGGTCGATGGTGACGCAGCCAACCGCGACAATGCTGGCACCGCTGCTGCCGCTACGGATGCTGCCGTAACCGATGGCCCGTCCGATGCCGACGCAACGAACTCCGCCAAGGCCACGGACCGGCACCAGTCGGATCACGACGATTATCGCAATGCCGGACAGCCAACCGCCGCAGCCAACGGTACGGATGCCGACGCCACCGCACCGGCTCCGCCCGCGCCTCCCGCCCCGCCGGCACCCCCGGCTCCGCCCGCGGCAGGCGGACATCGTTCCCGTCATCACATTGACGCCGAACGGACAGCGGACCAACAGCACGATGACGCCGAACACGTCAGCGGCGAAACCAGCGAACACACGGAGGCCAAGTAATGCGCGCGCGATTCATCCTCTCCGAAACGTGGACCAACCTGCGTCGCAACCTGTCCATGCTGCTCTCGCTGATGCTGGTCACCTTCATCTCCTTCCTGTTCATCGGCGCATCCGTGCTCACGCAGGCGCAGATCACCAAGGCCAAGGGCGATTGGTACGACAAGGTGGAGGTGGTGGTCTGGCTGTGCCCGGACGGCACCAGCCAGTCGGCCAACTGCGCTTCCGGCAAATCGCCTTCGGCCGCCGAGATCACCGCCCTGCAGAAGACCATCCGCGACGAGCTCAACGACACGGTCTCCAAGATCACCTACGTGAGCAAGCAGGACTTCTACGACAACACCTTCACCAAGCAGTACCCGAACGGTGAATTCCAGGGCCGTACCCTCACCGCGGACGACATGCAGGATTCGCTGTGGCTCAAGCTCAAGGACCCCACCAAGTACCAGGTGGTGGCCGAGGTGCTCTCCGGCAAGGAGGGCGTGGAGGACGTGACCGATCAGCGGCAGATCTTCGAGCCGGTGTTCGCCGTGCTCAACAGGGCCACCGCGGTCACGGCCGTGCTCGCAGGCGTGATGGTGTTCGTGGCCATCCTCCTGACCGGCACCACGATTCGCATGTCCGCCGCGTCCAGACGCACCGAGACGGAGATCATGCGATACGTGGGCGCCTCGAACTGGACGATTCGATTGCCGTTCATCCTGGAAGGCGCGATCGCCTCGCTGCTCGGCTCGGTGCTGTCCTGCCTGATGCTGTCGGTGATCGTGCGCGTGTTCATCACCGGCTGGCTGGCCCAGTCGGTCACATGGATTCCGTATGTGAACCAGATGACGGTGCTCATGATCTCGCCGGGACTGGTGCTCGGCGCGGTGCTGCTGTCCATCATCGCCTCCACGATCTCCCTGCGCCGCTACCTGCGCGCTTGATTGTCTCGTTGGGGGAGAGCGGCCTGTTTTGTGGGCTCCCCTCGCTGAGGGGAGCTGTCACCGTAGGTGACTGAGGGGAGCCTCGCCGATATGGAGCTCCCCTCAGAGAGGGGAGCCAAAAACAAACCCCCTACGCTTCCGCGAGACGCGAATCACACACAAAACCTGCACGATTCCCAGTTTCACGTGTTAAGGTGTGGCTTTAACTGAGACGAAAGGACTTTCTGCCCATGACGAAGGCGAATGTGATCAAGCCCGTACTGGCAACGCTCGTGGCCGCCGCGGCTTGCACCGCCGGACTGGTGTTCGGCCCCGCCCCATCCGCCCAGGCGGATACCTATTCCGACCTCATCAACGCCCAGAACCAGCACGCCGCGTCCGTACAGCGCGAGGCCGAGCTCAAGCAGCAGCTCGCCGGCGTCAACGAGGAACTGGCCAACAAGATCCTCGAACTGGACGATCTGACCAACAACAAGATCGTGGCCGCCCAGGCCAAGGTCACCGCCGCCAACTCCGCCGCCGCCACCGCGCAGGACGAGGCGGACGCGGCCGCCGACCGTCTGGCCGCCGCCCAGAAGGACAAGGAGACGCTCGAGCAGCAGATCGAGCAGACCGGCAAGGATTACGACGACGCCCACGCCGCCGTGGCCCAGCTGGCCCGCGAGGAGATGCACGGCTCCGACGCCTCCGACGTGATGAGCGTGGTCACCGGCGCCACCAGCACGCAGGACTTCGTCAACTCCATGCAGTCGCGCGACGCCCTCTCCCGCAACGAGGCCAACGCGGCCTCCTCCGCGGCCACCACGCTGAACACCTCGATGAACCGCAGCGAGCGTCTGGCCGCCATCGAGAAGCAGATCGCCACCCTGAAGACCAAGGCGGACGAGAAGGCCGCCTCCGCGCAGGCCGCCGCCGAAGACGCGCAGGCCAAGCGTGACGCGCTCGACAAGCTGCGCGCCCAGGGCGAGGCGAAGCGCAACGAGCTGTCCGCCCAGGTGGAAAGCCTGAACGACGAATCCGCCAAGCAGGCCGCGCAGACCGTGCTCATCGCTTCCCAGGTGGATTCCTACAACCGTCAGTACCAGAAGGAACAGGCCGAGGCCGCCAACAAGGTGGATCCGGGCATCCAGGGCACCACCACCGTGCCGTCCAACCCCACGGTGACGCCTTCCACCCCGTCCACGCCCACGGTGACACCGTCCGTGCCGTCCACCGGCACCGGTGGTCAGGGCACGTCCAACGGCGATTACGGCAACGCCTACGTGGCCGGCCAGTGCACGTGGTGGGCGTACGACCGCCGCAAGCAGATGGGCATCAACACCCCGTCCTACCTCGGCAACGGCGGCGACTGGTGGCGCACGGCCCCGTCCTACGGCCTGCGCGTGGACCACAACCCCGAAGTGGGCGCGGCCCTGTCCTTCCTACCCGGCCAGGACGGCGCCGACGGCACCTACGGCCATGTGGCCGTGGTGGAGGCCGTGAACGGCGACGGCACGTTCGTCATCTCCGAGATGAACGCCTACGCCGGCCCGTACAACACCAACACCCGCACCCTGACCAACGCCGGCCAGTACTGGTTCGTGCACTGAGTTCTGCTTTCTTCGGCCCCCTCTGACGAGGGGGCTCCCGCAAAGCGGGTGGGGGAGAGAAGCGGACGTAGTCCGGGGAGAGCGGTCGCTTCGCGACTCCCGTTTCGCCGAGAGCCTTCCTCCGAAGGCTCTTTTTCATATTCATGCACGTTCGTGCTACCCTCGAATGTTGCGCAAACCGGTTGCGGGAAACCGTATGAAACCGCATGAAAGGAGGAGACCATGGCCAAGGAAACCGGCACCAAGCTGATCGTCCAGAACAAGAAGGCCCGGCATGATTACGCCATCGAAGACAAGTACGAGGCGGGACTGGCGCTGACCGGCACCGAGGTCAAGTCCCTCCGTGAGGGACGCGCCTCGCTGGCCGAGGCGTTCGTCTCCATCGACCGTCGCGGCGAGATGTGGCTGGAAGGCGCCAACATCCCCGAATACCTCAACGGCACCTGGAACAACCATGCCCCCAAGCGAAAGCGCAAGCTGCTGCTGCATCGCCAGCAGATCACCAAGCTCGCGCGCGGCATCGAGGCCAAGGGCTACACGATCGTGCCGATCAGCCTGTACTTCAAGGACGGCCGCGTCAAGGCCGAAATCGCGCTGGCCCGAGGCAAGAAGGAATTCGACAAGCGTCAGGCCCTGCGCGAGGAGCAGGACAAGCGCGAGGCCCTGCGCGCCATGCGCTACGCCAATATGCGCCACTGATTGCGGACATTTTTCATCACCGCCCGAAATGCCCTGCTGAACTGATCTTCAGCGGGGCATTTTCGTGCGCCAGTGTCCTTTCTGCTCCGCCGAAATCGGGTGAGCGGGGCAGAAAAGGGTACTGATATGCAAGATGTCCTGCTGTCATCGATTCAGCGGGGTGACTTGGTAGCGTTATGCCGGTTTCGCCCCGATGATTCCTTTTCAGCGGGGCGAAATGGTGGTTCGATGCCCCTGGCACCCCGGTGAGGTTCCGCTGGCGCGGCTGCGCAGTGATTCACTGCCTGTTTTGCCTCGCTGATTCCCTTTCAGCGGGGCAGGACGGTGGTTTGATGCTCATATTGCCCCGTTGAAATTAACGAGATGGGGCGACTCGGCGGTGTTATATCCGTTTTGCCGCGGTGAACTTCCTGTAAGCGGCGTAGAACGGTGACTTATTGCCTGCATCGCCCCGTGAGGAGGCTCCGTTAACGAGGTAGTGCGGTAGCGTATGCGCGCTTCGCCTCGTCACACAATCCCACACTATGTCCACTACGTGAACGGCGTCTCGCCATATTAACTGCCCCGTAGCATTGCGCACCTACTCTCGCGAATTAGTCGGGAAATATACCCGCCCGATCGACAATAACGGAGAGAGGAAATCCAATGTCTCTAAGCAAGGGAATCAAGTCTGTCGCGGCCGCCACTTTAAGCGCGGCCATGCTCATCGCCGTCGCGGCCTGCGGCACCACCGACGGCTCCACCACCGCCTCCTCGAATGGCGGTGACTCCAAGGATTCGTCAAGCTCGTCCAAGACCGAAGGATTCGACACCAGCTCCATCAAGAAGGACGACGCCATCTCGGCCCTCCTGCCCGATTCCGTGGCCGGCGACGGCACGCTGACCGTCGGTACCGACACCTCCTACGCCCCGGCCGAGTTCCTGGCCGAGGACGGCAAGACCCCGGTCGGCTTCGACGTGGACCTCTCCAAGGCCCTGGCCGCCGTGTTCGGCCTCAAGGAGGAGACCGTCTCCTCCACGTTCGATTCCATCATCCCGTCCGTCGGTTCCAAGTACGACATCGGCATCTCCTCTTTCACCGTGACCAAGGAACGCCTTGACGCCGTGGACTTCGTGACTTACTTCAAGGCCGGCTCCACGTGGGTCACCAAGAAGGGCAACCCGGACAACGTGGACACCTCCAACCTGTGCGGCGTGAAGGTGGCCGTGCAGACGGGCACCACGCAGGAGGAAGAGGTCAACGCCGCCAACGAGAAGTGCAAGGCGGACGGCAAGGAGGCCATCGACATCCAGTCCTCCAAGCTGCAGACCGACGTGACCACCGCCGTGGCCTCCGGCAAGGCGTCCATCTTCTATGCCGACTCCCCGGTGGCCGGCTACGCCATCGAACAGACCGGTGACACGCTCGCCGCCCTCGGCGACGACACCGGCGTGACCCCCGAGGCCGTGGCCATCAAGAAGGGCGATTCCGCCACCGCCGAAGCCGTGCAGAAGGCCATCCAGAAGCTCATGGACGACGGCACGTACCAGAAGATCCTCGACACCTGGGGCGTCTCCTCCGGCGCCATCGACAAGGCCGAAATCAACCCCGCCGTGTGACCCCTACCTTGGCTCTCCTCTCCGAGGGAGCCAAGGCGGCCTTAACGCGCTCGTAGCATCGCGGGTCTATGGTCCTTACCTGTATATTGGGTGAATTGTCGGAGAACCAAGTTTTCCCGTGCTCAATGCACCCAAAGAGGAAGAACCAAGAGAGGATCATCCCATGTCATTCAAGAACCTGAAGGCAGGTGCCGCGCTGCTGCTGAGCGCCGCCATGCTGATCTCCACCGCCGCCTGCGGCACCACCGACGAAGCCACCTCCGGCTCCGGCGATTCCGGCAAGTCCGGCTCCACCGACTCCGCCACCATCACCAGCTACGACGTCAGCTCCGTCAAGAAGGACGACGAGATTGCCGCCCTCCTGCCCGACTCCGTGACCAAGGACGGCAAGCTCACCATCGGCACCAACCCGTCCTACGCCCCGGCCGAGTTCCTGGACTCCGACGGCAAGACCCAGATCGGCTACGACATGGACCTCGCCCGCGCGCTGGGCAACATCTTCGGCCTCGACACCGAAATCGTCTCCTCCAACTTCGATACCATCATCCCGGCCATCGGTTCCAAATACGACCTCGGCATCGCGGCCTTCACCATCACCCCCGAGCGTATGAAGTCCGTCGATTTCGTCTCCTACTTCACCGCCGGCATGGCCTACGCGGTCAAGACCGGCAACCCGAACAAGGTCGACGAGAACGACCTGTGCGGTCTCAAGGTGGCCGTGGAGACCGGCACCGTCGAGGAGGAGGCCATCAACGAGACCGCCAAGCAGTGCAAGGCCGACGGCAAGAAGGACATCGAGATCCAGTCCTCCAAGCAGCAGACCGACGCCACCACCGCAGTGGTGACCGGCAAGGCCGACGTGTTCTTCGCCGACTCCCCGGTGGTCGGTTACGCCATCGCCCAGACCGACGGCCAGCTCGAGCAGCTGGGCAAGGACTTCGACTCCGTGCCGAACGCCATCGCCATCAAGAAGGGCGAGACCGGCACCACCGAGGCCGTGCAGAAGGCTATGCAGAAGCTCATGGACGACGGCACCTACGGCAAGATCCTCAAGCACTGGGGCGTCGAGTCCGGTGCCCTGACCAAGGCCGAAATCAACCCGAACGTCGCCTGACATATAAGCCCGGCTCCCTTCAAAGAGAGGAGCCAGGATCAATAGCAGATAACCAAAGGCTCTGTTGAACCAAGATGACATGTCCCTTATTCTTGGCTCCCCTTGTCAGGGGAGCTGGCGGCGAAGCCGACTGAGGGGTAGTTCCATCGGATTCGTACCAATTTTGGTTCGACAGAGCCTAACCAAAAGGAAGAATATGGCGAAGAAAGAAGTCGACGGCGAGGGACTGGACATCCCCAACCGCATCAAGGCGCTGCCGGTCAAGCGCCCCGGCCCCATCGTGGCCGCCGTGATCGTGGCGCTGCTCGCCGCGATGCTCATCCAGGGCATGATCACCAACCCGAGGCTCGACTGGCCCACCGTCTGGAAGTACCTGTTCAACGAGAACGTGCTCGAAGGCATCCGATACACGCTGGAGCTCACCGTGATCTCCATGGTGGTGGCGATCATCCTCTCGGTCATCCTCGCCATCATGCGCAAATCCATCAATCCGGTGCTGCGTGGCGTGAGCTGGTTCTTCATCTGGTTCTTCCGTGGCACCCCTGTGTATACGCAGCTCATCTTCTGGGGCCTGTTCTCCGTGCTCATCCCGAAGCTGAGCCTGGGCATCCCGTTCACCTCCGTGGAGTTCTGGAGCATCGACTCCTCCGTGGTGGTCACCGCCTTCAACGCCGCGTGGATCGGCCTGGCCCTGAACGAGGCCGCATACCTGTCCGAAATCGTGCGCGCCGGCCTTGAAGCCGTGGATCCGGGCCAGACCGAGGCCGCACAGGCCTTGGGCATGGGACGAACGCTCATCATGCGCCGCATCATCCTGCCGCAGGCTATGCGCATCATCATCCCGCCCACCGGCAACGAGACCATCGGCATGTTGAAGACCACGTCCCTGGTCACGGCCGTGCCGTTCACCCTCGAACTGCAGTTCGCCACGAACGCCATCGCCAACCGCATCTACAAGCCGATTCCGCTGCTGCTGGTGGCCTGCTTCTGGTACCTGCTCATCACCTCCATCCTCATGGTGATCCAGTCCCGTCTGGAGAAGCACTTCGGCAAGGGCTTCGACGCCCGCGCCATGGGCACCCGAGGCAAGCAGCCGCCGCTGCCCGGCAAGACCGAGGGCGAGCCCAAGGACGACGTGAACAAGCTCAACGAGGCCGCATTCACCGGCATGACCGCGTGAGTGGGGGAGAGGCGAACATTATGACTGATACCACCAATACCGCCGCTTCCGCCGGCACCGTCACGCCGACTGGCACTGTGCCGGCCATCAAGGCCACGCAGGTGCACAAGGCCTTCGGCTCCCTGCACGTGCTCAAGGGCGTGGACCTGACCGTCATGCCCGGCACCGTGACCGTGATTCTGGGCCCCTCCGGCTCCGGCAAGTCCACGTTCCTGCGTCTGATCAACCAGTTGGAGACCCTGACCGGCGGCTCCATCGAGGTGGACGGCAAGCTCATCGGCTTCAAGCACGTCACCAAGGACGGACAGGACGTCCTGCAGACCCTGGACGACAAGGAGATCGCCGCACAGCGTTCCCGCTTGGGCATGGTGTTCCAGCGCTTCAACCTGTTCCCGCACATGACCGCGCTGGAGAACGTCATGGAGGCGCCGGTGCATGTCAAGCACGTCGCCAAGAAGGAGGCGCGCGAGCTGGCCGTGGCCGAGCTGGAGCGCGTGGGACTGGGCGACCGACTCGACTACTACCCCTCGCAGCTCTCCGGTGGCCAGCAGCAGCGTGTGGCCATCGCCCGCGCCCTGGCCATGAAGCCCGAGATCATGCTCTTCGACGAGCCCACCTCCGCGCTTGACCCCGAGCTCGTGGGTGAGGTGCTCAACGTCATGCGTTCCCTCGCCAAGGAGGGCATGACCATGGTGTGCGTGACCCACGAGATCGGCTTCGCCCGCGAGGTCGCCGATCAGGTGGTCTTCATGGACGGCGGCGTCGTGGTGGAGAAGGGCGGCCCCGACATCATCGACCACCCCACCGAGCCGAGGTTCAAGGACTTCCTCCAGCACGTGCTGTAGGAAGGCTGTTCGTATTACCTCAGCACTGTCGTGCTTCAGCGTCGCCTACGTACAGTCCACCGGACTGTCCGTTTGACGGCTCCGTCTCCAGCACGTTTTGTAATCATTCCGTGTGATTCAGACGCCCCACAACCGTACGTTGTGGGGCGTTACTTGTTATTGGTAGGCTGGTGAGCTATGTGTGGAATCGTTGGATATGCAGGAAATGTTGACACCGCGTGCGGCAAGCCCCTTGAGGTCTGCCTGCAGGGCCTGGAGCGCCTGGAATACCGCGGCTATGACTCGGCCGGCGTGGCGCTGACCGCCCCCGGCATGGACAAGGTGGCCGTGCGTAAGAAGGCCGGCCGCCTCAAGAACCTCGTGGAGAGCATCGAACGCACTCCGATGCCGGACGCCACCGTGGGCATCGGCCACACGCGCTGGGCCACCAACGGCGAGCCGAGCGACGTGAACGCCCACCCGCACACCAGCATGGACGGCAAGGTGGCGATCATCCACAACGGCATCATCGAGAACGCCTCCCAGCTGCGCCTCGACCTGCAGGCCGAAGGCTACCGCTTCGCCTCCGCCACGGACACCGAGGTGGCCGCCAAGCTGCTCGGCAAGATCGTGGACAAGGTCATCGAGGAGAAGGGCCACCCTGATCTGTTCGAGGCCGTGCGCCGCATGGCCCGCATGCTGGCCGGCGCGTTCACCATCCTCGCCACCGACTGCCGCCAGCCGGACATCGTGGTGGGTGCCCGTCATGATTCCCCGCTCGTGGTGGGCCTCGGCGATGGGGAGAACTTCCTCGGCTCCGACGTGGCCGCGTTCGTGGCGTACACCAAGCGCGCGATGGAGGTGGACCAGGACCAGGCCGTGTGCGTCTCCGCCGATTCCGTGGTCGTCACCGACTTCGACGGCAACGTGGTGCCCGACCCCAAGACCTACACCGTGGACTGGGACGCCTCCGCCGCCGAGAAGGGCGGCTGGGATTCCTTCATGGACAAGGAGATTCACGAGGACCCGGCAGCCGTGCAGCGCACGCTTCTGGGTCGTTTCGATGCCAAGGGCGACATCACGCTCGACGAGGTGCGCATCGACGAACACGACTTCAAGGCCATCGACAAGATCATCGTGGTGGCCTGCGGCACCGCAAGCTACGCCGGCCAGGTGGCCAAGTACGCCATCGAGCACTGGGTGCGCATCCCCGTGGAGATTGAGCTGGCGCACGAGTTCCGCTACCGCGACCCGATTCTGACCCCGCGCACGCTCGTGGTGGCCATCTCCCAGTCCGGCGAGACCATGGACACGCTCATGGCCCTACGTCACGCGCGCGAACAGGGCTCCAAGGTACTCGCCATCTGCAACACGCAGGGCGCCTCCATCCCGCGCGAATCCGATGCCGTGCTGTATACGCACGCCGGCCCGGAAGTGGCCGTGGCCTCCACCAAGGCATTCGTGGCGCAGATCACCGCCGCCTACCTGCTCGGCCTGTACCTCGCGCAGGTCAAGGGCGCGATGTTCCGCGACGAGATCCATCAGGTGCTCGACTCCCTGAAGGACATGCCGCGCAAGATCCAGTGGGTGCTCGACACCCAGCCCAAGGCCATCCAGGCGGCGGCCGAGCACATGGTCAACGCCAATTCCTTCCTGTTCCTCGGCCGTCACGTGGGCTACCCGGTGGCGTTGGAAGGCGCGCTCAAGCTCAAGGAGATCGCGTACACCTTCACCGAGGGCTTCGCGGCGGGCGAGCTCAAGCACGGCCCGATCGCGCTGGTGGACGAAGGTGAGCCGGTGGTGTTCATCGTGCCGCCGGAACGCGGCCGCAACGTGCTGCACGCCAAGGTGATCTCCGGCATCGAGGAGGTCAAGGCGCGTGGCGCGTACATCATCGCCGTGGCCGAGCAGGGCGACCCCGACGTGGAACGGTACGCGGACGTGGTGTTCTGGCGTCCGCAGTGCCCCACGCTGATGAGCCCGCTCGTGGACGTGGTGCCGCTGCAGCTGTTCGCCATGGACATGGCCAAGCTCAAGGGCTACGACGTGGACAAGCCCCGCAACCTCGCCAAGTCCGTGACCGTGGAGTGACGTGGGTGCGGATTATTCGGATGCGGTTTTTCTCGGCTCCCCTCTGGAGGGGAGCTGTCGCCGTAGGTGACTGAGGGGAGGCCTATAGCGTGACGAACTCCCCTCAGTCCGTTTCATGGACAGCTCCCCTCAAGGAGGGGAGCCGGATTCAGCGACCCCACCGTTACGTGATTGATGAGCCGGAGATTCCGTTCGACCTTGACGTGCTGTATGAGGACGAACGCATCATCGTGGTGGACAAGCCGCATTTCCTGCCCACGATGCCGCGCGGCATGTGGTACCGCTCCACGGCGCTCATGCGACTGCGCGAACGGCTCGGCGAGCCGGACATCACACCGGCCCACCGTCTCGACCGGCTGACGGCCGGTGTATTGGTCTTCGTACGGGACAAATCGTGCCGTGGCGCATACCAGACGCTGTTCCAGGAGAAGCGCGCGGTCAAGGTGTACGAATGCCTGGCGCCGTGCCGGCCGATCACACGCCCGCAGTACGGCACGGTCGCTCCGCTGGAATCGCCGAGGCCCTTCCCGTTGCTGCGTCGCTCGCACATCACCAAGGTGCGTGGCGTGATGACGGCCTACGAGGAGCCCGGCGTGGTGAATGCCGAAACGGTCATCGAGCGTGGTGAGTTGTCCGTACCGGCCGGATTCCCGCCTCATCGGGACATGGTCTGCCGCTACACCCTGCACCCGCGCACCGGCAAGACGCACCAGCTGCGCGTCCATATGAACTCGTTGGGGCTGCCGATTGTGGGCGACGATTTCTACCCTCATATCGAAACCCGTCCCTACGATGATTTTTCCCAGCCGCTTGCGTTGGTGGCACGCACACTGCGTTTCGACGACCCCATCACCGGCGAGCCGCGCGAGTTCACCTCCCGTATCGCCCTGTGACCGTTCAGCTGATGTCGCGTACGGAACCGCGTTCAACCAACTCGGTGGGAATCACGGTCTTGACGCCCACCGGCACACGGTCGCCCTCGCACTGGCGGCGGACCATGGAGAAGGCGGTGGCGCCGATGTCGCCGAACCGCATGCGCATGGTGGTCAGGTTCAGTCGGGGGACCATGTCCACGAGCGAATCGTCCACGCCCACCACGCTTACGTCCTCGGGCACGCGCTTGCCGGCCGATTGCAGGCCGAGGATGGCGCCGTACGCCATCTGGTCGTTGGCCGCGTAGATGGCCGTGCAGTTCGGGTCATGCGCCAACGCCACTCCTGCCTGATAGCCGGAATCCGCGCACCAGTCGCCGATGTACATGCTCGGCACCGGCGCGCCCATCTGTTCCAGCGCCTCACGCCAGCCGCGGGCGCGGCTTTCGGCGGCGCGGGAGGTGGCGGGGCCGGCGATGTGGTAGACGGTCTTGTGCCCCTTGCTCATGAGATAGTCCACGATGGCGGTGGAACATCCGTACTGGTCGGCATCCACGGTGGGGCAGTGGTCGGCGGCGCCCTCGCAGATGAGTACGACAGGCAGTTCCTTGGGAGGCTTGTATCCCACGAAGTCGGAGATGCGTTCCTCGAGCACCACGATCACGCCGTCCACCGGCTGACGCTGCATACGTTCGACGGCGGAGGCCAGCGTGCGCTCGGCACCGTGGCGCATGGTCTGGATGGTCACGGAGTAGTCGTCCTGCGCGGCGCTGGAGATGATGGAGTCGAGGATGCGGGAGTTGCCGAAGCTGGCGGTATTGAACATGACCACGCCGATATCTTGGAAACGGCCGCGCTTCAGGGCGCGGGCCGCATAGTTGGGCCGATAGCCGAGCTTCTGCATGGCCGCTTCGACCTTCTGGCGTGTCTCGGGTTTGACGGCGTCGCTGCCGTTGGCCACTCGGGAGACGGTTTGCGGGGAGACTCCGGCTTCCTTGGCCACATCCTGCATTGATACCTGCGTCGGCCTGGACATCGTGAACCCCTTCGATTGCCTGAAATTACAACGATTCGATAACAACGACTGCCATTGTACGTTTGTCGCGGTAACGATAACATCATTGTTTTCGTGACCATTGTAGCAGAAGTGCCTAAAACACTGTATTATCGGCGAGTGGACAATGTTTGGAATCGTGTTATGATGATAACGCAAACATTTTAGTCAGCCTTCGAAGGAGAGGGGTTGGAAATGTCTTCAACCGAGGTCGCCGCAGGATCCGTGGGAGCGGATCAGGTGCGCGTCAATAAGCATAAGGCGGATTGGCGTGGATGGAAGTTCATGTGGCCGTTCGCGGTGGTGTTCGTGTTCGTGTTCATCATCCCGATCGTGTACGCCATCTACATCAGCTTCTTCAAGAAGCAGATGATCGGTGGCACCAAGTTCGTGGGGCTTGAGAACTACGCGCGTCTGCTGCAGGACGCGCAGTTCTGGTCGTCCGTGGGTCGCGTGGCGCTGTTCACGGTGGTGCAGGTGCCGATCATGCTGTTCCTTGCCGCGGCGATGGCGTTGGCGATCGATTCGATGAAGCTGCACGGCACCAAGTTCTTCCGCATCTCCACGTTCCTGCCCTACGCGGTGCCGGCCGTGGTGTCCACGTTGATCTGGGGCTTCGTGTACGGCGCGAAGTACGGCCTGGTTGGCTCGTTCAACGACTTCTTCGGTACGAACATCGATGTCCTGAAGCCTTCGGTGCTGCTGGCCGCGATCGGCAACATCAACACGTGGGAGTTCACCGGCTACAACATGCTGATCTTCTACTCCAGCCTGTCCACGATCCCGCACTCCCTGTATGAGGCCGCCTCCATTGATGGCGCGAGCGAGTGGCAGATCGTCAAGTCCATCAAGCTGCCCGAGCTCAAGGGCTCGCTGGCCATCACGGTGATCTTCTCGATCATCGGTTCGTTCCAACTGTTCAACGAGCCTTCGATTTTGCAGAACATGGTGCCGGGCAACGCGATCACGACGTACTACACGCCGAACATGTACGCCTACAACCTGTCGTTCTCCGGCAACCAGTCCAACTACGCGGCCGCCCTGGCGATCGTGATGGCCGTGATCACGATGGCCATCGCCTACGCCGTGCAGTTGAACAGCATGAAGGAGCAGATGAAGTGATGCGCCTGATGCTGGTTTCGATGATGAATGTGGATGTGACTGTGATTGTGAAGGAGCGTGCGTGATGAGTGCGGCGACGAGTGCCCGTCTGACGGATGCGGAGCTGAGGGCCCAGGAGCGGGCCGCGAAGAAGGCCGAGAAGGAGCGCCAGAAGCGTATCGCGCGTGATGAGGCCGCGGAGCGCAAGAGGAGCGAGAAGGCCGGTTTCGCGAACGTGAACAACCCGAGGCGTTCGACGCTGATGACCGTATTGTGCGCGATCTTCGCGGTGTACTGCCTGTTCCCGTTCGTGTACCTGGCGATCAACGCCACGAAGACGCAGGCGGACTTCACGAGTACGTTCGGTCTCGGTTTCGGCAAGAGCTTCGCCTTGTGGGACAACATCGTGACGGTGTTCACGTATCAGGACGGCATCTTCGGCCGTTGGCTGGTCAACACGCTCCTGTACGTGGTCGTGGGCGCGGGCGGCGCGACCCTGCTGGCGATCATGGGCGGCTACGCGCTCGCGAAGTTCCGTTTCCCGGGTCGTAAGGCCGTGTTCGCGGTGATCATCGGTTCCATCTCGGTGCCGGGCATCGCCCTCGCGGTGCCGCAGTTCCTGCTGTTCGCCAAGCTGAGCCTGACCAACACCCCGTGGGCCATGATCATCCCGAGCCTGATCAGCCCGTTCGGCCTGTACCTGATGTGGATCTTCAGCGAGCAGGCGGTCCCCACCGAATTGCTGGAGGCCGCCCGCGTGGACGGCGCGAGCGAGTTCCGCACGTTCTGGACCATCAGCCTGCCCCTGCTGGCCCCCGGCATCGTGACGACCGCTTTGTTCACGATTGTGGCGACGTGGAACAACTACTTCCTGCCGTTGATCATGTTGAAGGACGCCGACTGGTATCCGTTGACGATCGGCTTGAACCAGTGGAAGGACCAGGCCTCGACCGCCGGTGGCCAGGCCATCCAGAACCTGGTGATCACGGGCTCCTTGATCACGATCATCCCGCTGGTGATCGCGTTCCTGTGCCTGCAGAAGTACTGGCAGTCCGGCCTCGCCGCCGGCGCCGTCAAGGAGTAGCGGGATCGGCCTTGCGGCCGATGCCGTGTTTCCCGCAGGCTTCCGCCTGCTCCGCTTCTCTCCCTCAGTCTCACTTCGTTCGACAGCTCCCTCGTCAGAGGGAGCCAAGCCCTACACGTGTAAGGCCTTGGCTCCCCTTGTCAGGGGAGCTGGCCGCGAAGCGGACTGAGGGGTAGTAGAAGAGCAGGCCGCAAGGCCTGCGGAACACCAGCATCGGCCACCGGCCGATACCTCCTCCACCCCGAGAATCCTCATAAACAACGTTGTACAAGGATCGACAACCATGACCGAACATCGTCCATTCAAATGGCCGCAGCCGCTTGCGGGCAACAAGCCCCGCATCTGGTACGGCGGCGACTACAACCCCGACCAGTGGCCCGAAGAAGTCTGGGACGAGGACGTCGAGCTGATGAAGCAGGCCGGCGTGAACCTGGTCTCCGTGGCCATCTTCTCCTGGGCCAAGCTCGAGCCCGAGGAAGGCGTCTACGACTTCGACTGGCTCGACCGCGTCATCGACAAGCTCGGCAAGGCCGGCATCGCCGTCGACCTCGCCTCCGGAACCGCCTCGCCGCCCATGTGGATGACCCAGGCCCACCCGGAGATCCTGTGGGTGGACTACCGCGGCGACGTCTGCCAGCCCGGCGCCCGCCAGCACTGGCGCGCCACCAGCCCGGTCTTCCTTGACTACGCCCTGAAGCTCTGCCGCAAGATGGCCGAACACTACAAGGACAACCCGTACGTGGTCTCCTGGCATGTGAGCAACGAGTACGGCTGCCACAACCGCTTCGACTACTCCGAGGACGCCGAGCGCGCCTTCCAGCAGTGGTGCGAGAGGAAGTACGGCACCATCGACGCCGTCAACGACGCCTGGGGCACCGCCTTCTGGGCGCAGCGCATGAACGACTTCTCCGAGATCATCCCGCCGCGCTTCATCGGCGACGGCAACTTCATGAACCCCGGCAAGCTGCTCGACTGGAAGCGCTTCAGCTCCGACGCCCTGCTCGACTTCTACAAGGCCGAACGCGACGCCCTGCTCGAAATCACCCCCGGCAAGCCGCAGACCACCAACTTCATGGTCTCCGCCGGCGGCACCGGCCTCGACTACGACAAATGGGGCTATGACGTGGACTTCGTGTCCAACGACCACTATTTCACGCCCGGCGAGGCGCACCTCGACGAGCTGGCCTACTCGGCCTCCCTGTGCGACGGCATCGCCCGCAAGAACCCGTGGTTCCTCATGGAGCACTCCACGTCCGCCGTCAACTGGCGCCCGATCAACTACCGCGTGGAGCCCGGCGAACTGGTGCGCGACTCCCTGGCCCACCTGGCCATGGGCTCCGACGCCATCTGCTACTTCCAGTGGCGCCAGTCCAAGGCCGGCGCCGAGAAGTGGCACTCCTCGATGGTGCCGCACGCGGGGCCGGACTCCCAGATCTTCCGCGACGTGTGCGAGCTGGGTGCCGACCTCAACAAACTCGCCGACGAGGGCCTGCTGAAGACCAAGCTGGTCAAGTCCAAGGTCGCCGTCGTGTTCGACTACGAGTCCCAGTGGGCCACGGAACACACCGCCACGCCCACTCAGGAGGTACGCCATTGGACTGAGCCGCTCGCGTGGTTCCGCGCGCTGGCGGACAACGGTCTCACCGCCGACGTGGTGCCCGTCCGTGGTCCCTGGGACCAGTACGAGGCCGTGGTGCTGCCGAGCCTGGCCATCCTCTCCGAGGAGACCTCCCGCCGCGTGCGCGAGTACGTGGCCAACGGCGGCAAGCTGTTCGTGACCTACTACACCGGTCTGGTGGACGAGAAGGACCACGTCTGGCTTGGCGGCTACCCCGGTTCCATCCGCGACGTGGTGGGCGTGCGCGTGGAGGAGTTCGCCCCGATGGGCAACGACTTCCCGGGCGCGATGGACCACCTCGACCTCACCAACGGCGCCGTGGCGCACGACTTCGCCGACGTGATCACCTCCGTGGCGGACACCGCCCACGTGGTTGCCTCCTTCAAGGCGGACAAGTGGACTGGCCTTAACGGCGCGCCGGCCATCACCGTCAACGATTTCGGCGACGGCAAGGCCGCGTACGTGGGTGCCCGACTCGGCCGCGAGGGGCTGGCCAAGAGCCTGCCCGCGATGCTTGAGGAACTGGGCATCGAAACGTCAGCCGAGGACGATCGCGGCGAGGTGCTGCGCGTGGAGCGCGCGGACGCCACCGACGAGAACCACTTCGTGTTCCTGTTCAACCGCACGCACGATGTGGCCGTGGTGGACGTGGAGGGCGAGCCGCTGGTCGCCTCGCTGGCCCAGGTCAACGAGTCCGAACACACCGCCGCCATCCAGCCCAACGGCGTCCTCGTCGTGAAGCTGTAGGCGTAAGCCGAACAGCCCGTACGTCCCAAGGATTGCAATGCCCGGAACCGCGCATGGTTCCGGGCATTTTTACGTCTTTGCCGGGCCGAAGCGGAACCGCCCGAATACACAGTGTTTGCGATAACACGCCGACGGTTTCCGTTTGCGCTCGCGGAAACCGTGTGTATACTAGAAGATGTTATCGCAACCATACATTAGCAATCGGCAACAGTAAGCCGATTCTCAACGTCGAGGTGAAATGAGGAGTTTAGCCCCGGCAAACGTCTATGGTTACGAGCGACAAAAATAAGTTTGAATCGTTCTGGACGATTCGAGGAAGGAGAACAGAACGATGAAGTTCACCACCGCCAAGAAGGCCGTCGCCCTCACCGGCGCCGTCGCCATGCTGGTTTCCGTTGCCGCCTGCGGTTCCGACAGCAACTCCAGCAGCCAGCCTGCACAGGAGAAGGACGTGCAGGAGATCACCGTCTGGGCCTGGGAACCCACGCTGACCCAGGTCGCCAAGGACTTCACGAAGAAGACCGGCATCAAGGTCGACCTCAAGAATGTCGGTACCAACACCAAGGAATACACCCAGCTCGACAACGCCATCGAGGCCGGCAACGGCGCTCCGGATGTGGCCCAGATCGAGTACTACGCCATCCCGCAGTACGCCATCAAGCAGAACCTGCTGGACATCACCGACAAGACCTCCGGTTACTCCGACTTCTACACCCCCGGCCCGTGGGCCTCCGTGCAGTTCGCCGGCAAGGTCTACGGCCTGCCGATGGATTCCGGCCCCATGGCCTTCTTCTACAACAAGGAGGTCTTCGACAAGGCCGGCGTTGACGCCACCCAGATCAAGACCTGGGACGACTACTACGAGGCCGCCAAGAAGATCCACGCCCTTGGCGATAACTACTACATCACCTCCGATACGGGCGACGCCGGCTTCTACGACTCCATGACCTGGCTCGCCGGTGGTCAGCCGTTCAAGACCTCCTCCGACGGTTCCGAAGTCACCATCAACCTGACCGGTGACGAGAACGTCCAGAAGTTCAATGAGTTCTGGCAGAAGATGCTGGACGAGGGCCTGCTCGACACCAAGACCGCCGGCTGGTCCGAGGATTGGTTCAAGGGCATGGTCGACGGCACCATCGCCTCCCTGCTCACCGGTGCCTGGATGCCCGCCAACCTGGCCAACTCCGCCGCCGACGGCGCCGGCAAGTGGCGCGTGACCCAGATGCCGACCGCCGACGGCTCCGCCACCAACTCCGAGAACGGCGGCTCCTCGCTGGCCGTGCTCGCCTCCTCCAAGAAGGCCGATGCCGCGTACCAGTTCATCGAGTACGCCAACCACGGCGACGGCGTGGCCACCCGTGTGGCCGGCGGCGCCTTCCCGGCCGACAAGGCATCCCTTGAGTCCGACTCCTTCAAGAACGCCACCACCGTCAAGAACGCCGACGGCGAGGACGTGGACTACTTCGGTGGTCAGAAGTATAACGAGGTCCTGGCCCAGGCCGCCGAGAACGTGTCCTCCGACTACCAGTTCCTGCCCTTCGAGGTCAAGGCCCGCACCATCTTCGGCGACTACGTCGGCAAGTCCTACACCGGTGACCAGAAGCTGAGCGACGGCATCGCCGCTTGGCAGAAGGCCCTGCAGGACTACGGCAAGGATCAGGGCTTCACCGTCAAGTAAGCCGTGATTCCACGGAGATTGCGCAATATAGCGATTCCCGAACACCCTCCCTACCGGAACCCCGTCCGCACACCGTTGCGGGCGGGGTTCCGCCGTTTCGCCGGGCATCGCCTCCAATACCCGGCGAATAGTACACTCGTCACCATGCGTATGATCGGACGGCGAATCAGGCGAACGGCGACCGCGGCACTGGCCGCCATACTCACCGTGGCGCTGGCCTCCTGCGGGCAGGCCACCGAGGACAACCGCACCGTCATCAGCGTATGGAGCTGGGAGCCGAGCATGGGCAAGGTCATCCAGCGATTCGAACAGGCCAATCCGGACATCCGCGTCGAATGGACCAACATCTCCGGATACGACAACCTCAACACCGCCATCCAGGACGGCTACGGCACCCCGGATGTAGCGCAGATCGAGTACTACGCGCTCATGCAGTACGCCGTCTCCGGGCAGCTCCTCGACCTGACCGACCGCATCGGCTCCGACTACCAGAACTTCTTCACCCTCGGCACCTGGTCCTCCGTGCAGCTCGCCGGCCGCACCTACGGCCTGCCGATGGACTCGGGTCCCATGGGATTCTTCTACAACGCCGACGTGTTCGAACAGGCCGGCATTGACGCCACTCAGATCAAGACCTGGGACGACTACTACGAGGCCGCCAAGAAACTCAAGAACATCGGCGCGTACATCGCCGCCGATTCGGGCGACGGCAGCTTCTACGACGCGATGATCTGGCTCGCCGGCGGCCAGCCCTTCCATACCTCGCGCGACGGCAAGACCGTGACCATCGACCTCGACAAGGACTCCGGCACGCAGCGCTTCACCGAATTCTGGCAGAAGATGATCGACGAGGGTCTCATAGACACCACATCGGCCACCTGGTCCGGCCGGTGGAAGCGCAGGGTGGGCACCGGCACCATCGCATCCGTGTTCTCCGGCGCGTGGATGCCCTCGCTGCTGCTCGCCAACGTGCCCGGCGCGGCCGGCCTGTGGCGCGTGACCACCATGCCCACCTACGACGGCCTGCCCACCAACGCCGAAAGCGGCGGGTCGGCGCTCGCCGTACTGCAGCTCACGCGCAAGCCGGACGCGGCCTACCGGTTCGTGGACTTCGTGACCCATGACAAGCAGGGCATCGCCGCCCGTGTAGACGGCGGCGCGTTCCCCGCGGACTACGCGACCCTCAACTCGCAGGACTTCCTGGACAAAACCACCGTCACCAACGAATCCGGCCTGGAGATCCCGTACTTCGGCGGCCAGAAGTTCAACCGCGTGCTTTCGGAGGCGGCCGAGGACGTGTCCGTGGGATACCAGTACCTGCCGTTCGAGGTGTACGCGCGCAGCGACTTCAAGACCACCGTGGGCAAGGCGTACAAATGGGCCTCGTCATTCCAGTCGTATCTGAAACGGCAGGAGGCCATCGAACTGGGACAGACGGACGCCGACGGCAACCCGCTCAAGCCCAAGGCCGACCCCGGCAAAAAGGTCAGCCTGAGCGACGGGCTGTCCGCCTGGCAGAAGGACCTCAAGGAATACGGCTTCAACCAGGGCTTCACGATTCAGTAGCAACGGAATCGGCACCGCTTCGCGGGCCGATGCTGTGCTTCCCGCGGCTTCCGCCGCTTCCCTACTACCCCTCAGTCACCTACGGTGACAGCTCCCCTCGCAAGGGGAGCCAAGTTTTTTAGAAAAAAGTCTTGGCTCCCCTTGCCAGGGGAGCTGGCTCGCGAAGCGAGACTGAGGGGTAGTAGGGGAGCAGTCCGAAAGGACTGCGGGAAAACAGCATCGGCCATCAAGCCGATTCCGCTACGCTACTTCACATTCCTTGCGTAAATATGCGCCATGCCCTTGAAGATCAGGTCCGGGTCGTACACGTCGATGAGATCCGTGTCGTTGGCGAACACGCGCCCCAGACCGCCGGTGGCGATCACCCTGAAGTCCTCGCCGCCGAGCTCCTTGCGGAACTGCGTGATCGTGCGCTCCACGCCGCCCAGGAACGTGTAATACAGACCGGCCTGCATGCACGTCTTCGTGTTCGTGCCCAGAATCGTGTCCGGCCGTGTGATCTCCACCTCGGGCAGCTGGGCCGTGTCGCCCCACAGGGCCGCGGCGCCCGCACGGATGCCGGTGGTGATGATGCCCGCGTCGATCACGCCGTCGCCGCTCACATGCGTGAACGTGGTGGCCGTGCCGAAATCGGCCACCAGCGCCGGACCGTCGTACGAATAGTACGCACCGGCGCAATCGGCCAGGATGTCCGCGCCGAGCGACTTCGGGTCGTCGATGCGCACGTTCATGCCGGTCTTGATACCGGGCCCCACCACCATCGGATCGATGTCCAGGAACTTGACGATCGACGAACGGAACGAATGCATGACCTTCGGCACCACCGAACAGATGATCACGTCATCCACGTCCGCCGGCCGGAAGCCGCTCATCCTGAGGAATTCGGTCAGGAACAGCCCGTATTCGTCCGAAGTATGGTTCGCCTTGGTGGTGATGCGGTAGGTGCCGGCGATGCGGCCCTCGTCCAGAAAACCAAGCACGATGTTCGTATTGCCGATGTCAACGGCGACCAGCATGATAACCCTCCAGCTTCGAGATGGATTTCACGGGCCATCCTACCGCCCCGATCCGTATTCGTGAATTACAGTCCCGCGTCTATGATGGGGCTCCGGTGGTCGACCCGTGCGGGCGGCCAACCGCATTTACCGACAATCGAAGAGGAAGAATCATGTCTCAAGACAATGGTGCGCACGTCGAAAACGGCGCAACCACGGACGCAAGCCTGGCATCGCGCGCGAAGCAGCCGAAGAAGAACGGCCCGAAGTGGTGGCTGATCTCGCTGATCGCCGTGATCGTGGCGGTCGCCGTCGTCATCGGCGTCACCCTGGCCTACGCGAAGAAGGACGACGCCGGCACGTCGGCGGACGGTTCCGCAACGGCCAGCACCGTCACCATCGGCCTCAAACTGGCCCCCACCAACCTCGACATCCGCAACACCGCGGGCTCCGCGCTCGATCAGGTCCTGATCGGCAACGTGTACGAAGGCATCGTGGCCCGCGACTCCAAGAACCAGGTGGCTCCGGCCATCGCCTCCAGCTGGGAGGAATCCAAGGACGGCCTGACCTACACCTTCCACCTCAACAAGAACATGGTCTTCTCCAACGGCGACACGCTCGATGCCGAGGACGTGGTCTGGTCCATCAACGAACTCATCGCCAAGCAGTACCACGACGCCGACGCGCTCGAATCCGTCAGCAAGGTCGAGGCCAAGGACGCCTCCACCGTGGTCATCACCCTGAAGACCCCGAACTCGAACCTCCTGTGGACCCTCACCGGCCGTGCGGGTCTGGTGTTCGACAAGGACGCCAAGTACGACCTCAAGACCGAGGCCGTGGGCTCCGGCCCGTACACCGTGGCCAAGTTCGTCGAGAACGACTCCATCACCCTCAAGGCCAACGCGAAGTACTGGGGCAAGAACAAGGCCAAGACCCCGACCATCGTGGTCAAGTACCTGGCCGACGACAACGCGGCGGTCAACGCGCTGAAGTCCGGCGACGTGCAGGTGCTCGCCCCGATCACCGAGAACCTGGCCGAACCGTTCACCTCCGACCCGTCCAAGTACGTGGTCAAGGCCGGCGACGGCACCGACAAGTACGTGCTCGGCTTCAACAACGCCTCCGGCTCCAAGCTCGCGGACAAGCGCATCCGCCAGGCCATCCGCTACGCCATCAACCATGACGAGCTCATCGCCTCCCGCGGCGGCGCGGACAAGGCCCTCGGCGGCCCGATCCCGTCCCTCGACCCCGGCTACGAGGACCTGACCGGCCTGTACCCGTACGACCAGGCCAAGGCCAAGTCGCTCATGGCCGAGGCCGGCTACTCCGAGGACAAGCCGCTCCAGCTCACCCTGACCTACGCCAACATCTACGGCACCGAACTCGGCGACCAGCTGCGCTCGCAGTTGAAGCCCATCGGCATCGACCTCAAGGTCAATGTGGTGGAGTTCTCCACCTGGCTGCAGGACGTGTACACCAACCACGACTTCGACCTCTCGCTCGTGGACCACAACGAAAGCCACGACTTCTACACCTGGACCGACCCGACCTACTACTTCGGGTACGACAACAAGGACGTGCAGAAGCTGTACGCCGAGGGTATCGCCGCCACCACGGACGAGGAGCGCGACGCCAAGTTCGCCGAGGCCGCCAAGCTCATCTCCGAGGACGCGCCGGCCGACTGGCTGTTCAACTACCGCATCACCACCGCCACGGCCAAGGGCGTGAAGGGCTTCCCGTTCAGCCTCAACCAGACCGTCCTGCCGCTGTATAACGTGACGTATACGAAGTAGGCCATCGTTCTCGGCTCTCTCTGGCTCCTTTTGACTCCCCTCAGTCGCCTACGGCGACAGCTCCCCTCGGAGAGGGGAGCCGAAAAACTTCTCTGGCTCCCCTCTCCGAGGGGAGCTGTCCACGACAGTGGACTGAGGGGAGCAAAAAGCGTACTCCAAGGGGAGCCGAGGTTATCGGCGACTGGCAAGCCCAATAGAAAGGAAGCATGGCAATGCGATTCGTCGTCCGCCGACTGCTGCTGTTTGTGGTGGCGCTGTTCGGCCTGTCCGTCGCGGTGTTCGCGGCGCTGCGCGTCCTGCCCGGCGACGTGGCCTCCATCATGGCCGGCGTGAACGCCCCGCCCGAGAAGGCGGCCCAACTGCGCGAACAACTGGGACTCAACCGTCCGCTCGCCCTCCAGTACCTCGACTGGATGGGCGCGCTCCTGCACGGCGACTTCGGCACGTCGATCCTGACCGGCCGCTCCGTGACCTCGCTGGTCGCCTCCCGCGCCTCCATCACCTTCCCCCTGATCATCCTCGGCCTGCTCATCGCCCTCGCCATCGGCCTGCCGCTCGGATGCGCGGCCGTGCTGGCCCGCTCGGCCCGCGTGCGCGCGGCGTTCCACGTACTCGCCATCATCGGCGGCGCCGTGCCCGCGCTCTGGAGCGGACTGCTGCTCATCCTCCTGTTCGGCAAAGGAACGGGTCTCGTCGGCATCCTGCCCTCGCAGGGATTCCCGATGGATGGCTGGGCCACGCCTGGCCGGGCGCTGCTCGCGTTGATCCTGCCGGGCCTCTCGGTCGGCATCATCGTGGGCGCATCCCTCATGCGGTACACCCGTTCGGCGCTGGGCGACCTGGCGGACTCCGGGTACATCGACATGGCGCGTTCCTGCGGCATGACCCGCACCCAGGCCGTGCTGCGCGTTGGATTGCGGCTCGCCACCCCGCAGCTCGTCTCGGTGATCGGCCTGACCTTCGCCTCGATGATCACCGGGGTCATGGTCATCGAGAACCTGTTCGCCCTGCCCGGCATCGGCAACGGGCTCGTGACCGACGTGGGCAACCGCGACCTCATCGCCGTGCAAAGCGAGCTGTTCCTGCTCGCCGCGTTCTTCCTGGGCGTGGGCCTTGTGGTGGACGTGCTGCACCGCATCCTCGACCCGCGGCTCAAATCCGCGGATACCGTATCGGAGGTGGCCGCATGAGCAACACCATGCGGAAAGTCCGCTCGCCCGGTGCCGGCGAAACCGCTGCGCACACCGTTACGCACAAGCCCCTGCGTCGTTTCTCCATCGTTCTGCAGTCCATCTGGCGGCGCGGCGAAGGCAAATTCACGCTTATCGTGCTGGCGTTGTGGCTCGCCGTGGCGCTGGTCTCCCTCGTCTGGACCCCGCAATCCCTATGGACTACGGACGGATACCATGTGTGGGCCAAGCCCTCCGCCTCGCACTGGCTCGGCACCGACGGCACCGGCGCCGACGTGTTCAGCTGGCTCATGGCCGGCTCGCGCACCAACCTGCTCATCGTGGTGCTCACCGTGGCGCTGTCCGCCGTATGGGGACTGGCCCTGGTCGCCGCGATGGTGGCCCGCACCCCCGCGCTCGCCGGCACGTCCGTGGTGGTGGTCGACGCGCTCATCTCCATCCCCACCGTGCTCATCGCCCTGATTCTGGCCGTGCCGCTGGGCGCATCCATCGCCGTGATCGTGGTGGCCTGCGGCTTCGGCTACGGGCTCAACCTGGCCCGCGTGGCGCGTCCGGCCGCCCTGCTCGCCGCCCGCTCGGCGTACGTGGAATCGGCGAGGGCCAATGGTGCGAGCGGCTGGCGCGTACTTGTCAGCCACATCATTCCCAACATCCTGCCCGTGCTGGCCGTGCAGCTTTCGCTGTCCGCGGGAACGGCGGTATTGGCCGAATCGGGCCTGACCTACCTCGGCATCGGCGTGCCCTCCGGCGTGCCGAGCTGGGGGCATTCGCTGGCCACGTCCGTCAAGCTCATCAACGTGTTCCCCCTGACCGTGCTGTGGCCGGGCCTCATCGTCACCGTGGTGGTCGTGGCCCTCAACGTGTTCGGCGACGTGCTGCGCGACGCCGTCGATCCGGTGGCCAATCCCGCGCTGCGTCAGGCCGTCGCGCAGTCCGCCGGTGCAGCGGACAATGCGATCGCCGATCCGTCCGCCGTGCCGGTTGCACGGAATACGGGCGTCGCGGAAATTGCTGAAGATGATGGGGAGGGAGCCGAACGATGAGCATCCAAGTACGTGACCTGACCATCACCATCGGTGGCAAGTCCATCGTCTCCGGCGCGGATCTCGACATCGCGGACGGCGAGCGGGTGGGCCTCATCGGCTCGTCCGGTTCCGGCAAATCCATGATCTCCAAGGCGATGCTGGGACTGCTGCCGCGGAACGCCGCGGCATCCGGCTCCATCGTCATGGGAGGCACCGACGTGATCGGTCTGCGCGAACGCGCGCTTGCCGACCTCCGTGGCCGGTATGTGGGCACGGTGTTCCAGAATCCGGCCGCCTCGCTGAACCCGGTGATGACCGTGGGCCAGCAGATCGCGCTGCCGCTGAAGCTCCACTACGACCTCACCAAGGCCGAACGGGCCGATCGCGTGGCCGCGATGCTCGCCAAGGTCGGCCTTGACGGGGAGGTGACGAGCAAATACCCGCATGAACTGTCCGGCGGACAGCAGCAGCGCGTCGGCATCGCCACCGCCCTGATCACCTCGCCCCGGTTCATCATCGCCGATGAACCTACCACCGCGCTCGATTCCGTCACGCAACGCCAGATCGTGGACCTGCTGACCTCGCTGGTAGACGACGCCGGCGCCTCGATGCTGTTCATCACGCACGACTTCTCTGTGCTCGCCCGCGCCACCACACGCTGCTACGTGCTGGACGCCGGACGCATCGTGGAATCCGGGCCGACCGCGGAACTGCTGGCCTCGCCCGCGACCGCACAGGCCCGCGAGCTCGTCTCCGCGGCCCGTCTGCTCACCCTCCGTGCCGGCGGGAAGGGGGAATCCCATGACTGACCGTGCTTTGACCGCTTCCGTCGAGACTGCTGACGGCCGTAGGCTGACCGGGGGAGAGACTGCCATGACGGAACGCCGTGATACCGGGGCGGCCGAACCGTTACTCGTCGCACATGACATCAACGCCTCGTTCGCCGACCGTGCCATGCATCGCGGCCTGTTTGGCTTCGGCCGGCCCCATGCCTCCCGACGTCAGGTGCTGTTCGGCGTCTCCGCCGAAGTGCATGCGGGGGAGTGCCTGGCCGTGATCGGTGCTTCCGGCTCCGGCAAGACCACGCTCACCCGCATCATGCTGGGCCTGGCCGCCGCCGATTCCGGCAGCATCGAATACCGCGGCGAGGAGGTCGGCCGCGGTTCGGCCGGCAGCCGCGCGCTGCGCGCCGAATCGTCCATCGTGTTCCAGGATCCGTTCGGCTCGCTCGACCCGCGCTGGACCGTGGAACGTTCGGTGTCCGAACCGTTGTGGCTGCGTCGGCGTGCCCTCGGGTTCGCCGTGGATGAGGTGGAGGGCAAGGCCGCGCAGGCGCTCGCCCGCGTGGGACTCGACCCGCGCGTGTTCCTTGGCCGGTACCCGTGCGACCTGTCCGGTGGCCAGGCGCAGCGCGTGGCCATCGCCCGCGCCATCGTGGCCAACCCGCGGCTCATTCTGGCCGACGAGCCGATGAGCGCCATCGATGTGGCCGCCCGCGTGCAGATCCTCGAAACCTTCCAGTCGATCCTTTCCGGCGAGGGCTCGGGCGCCGTCGATACCGCCACCGGCCAGCCGATCCGGCCCGCCATCATCATGGTCTCCCATGACCTCGGCGTGGTCCAGCACATCGCCGACCGCATCCTGGTGCTCCGCGAGGGGCACGTGGTCGAATCCGGTCCCACCGACGCCGTGCTCGGCAACCCCCGGTCCGATTACACCCGCCAGCTCATCGCCGCCGCATCGCTGTAGCGCTTTTCCGCGCGGCTTGGCTGGTGGTGTTGACGGCGGAAGCTTTTGGTTATATGGTTAGTTACATAAGTAACTAACCAATGAGGTTGGTGAAACCGCTGCTTCTCCGCCCATCCACATCCAAGACGGTTCCGGCCCAAGGAGGTGAGCCAAGCCTTGCACTTCGATGATTCCAGTGGCGAGCCGCTGTTCAGGCAGGTGGCCGACCAGCTCAACGAAGCGATCGTGTCGGGCCTGTATCGGGAGGGCGAACAAGTGCCCAGCACCACCGAAATATCGACCACATACCGCATCAATCCCGCCACCGTGCTCAAAGGCATGAACCTGCTCGTGGAGCGCGGGCTGCTTGAAAAGCGCCGCGGACTGGGCATGTTCGTGGCCCCCGGAGCCGCGGCCCGAGCACGGGATACCAAACGAGATGAGTTCCTGGACAACCGTCTTCCGCAGTTCATCGCCGAAGCGCGACGACTCGGCTTCGGCCCCAAGGAACTGACCGAGCTGATCGAGAAGGAGTACGCATCATGAATGCGAACTTGACCATCACCGACCTCAGCAAACGGTACGGTTCGACCGTGGCGCTGGACGGCGTGAACCTCGCGCTCCAGCCCGCCATCCACGGCCTGTTCGGACGCAACGGCGCCGGCAAATCCACCCTGCTCGGCGTCATCGCCAACCGACTGCTGCCGGACGGCGGCACGGTCGAACTGGACGGTGCGAACGTTCGCGAGAACGAATCCGCGCAATCGCGCATCTACCTGGTCAACGAAACGCTGCCGTTCCTGCTCGGCGCGCGTATCAGCACCGTCTTCAAACGGGAGGAACGCTACTACGGTGGCTTCGACTGGCCGTTCAGCGCCCGTATGCTCGCCGCGTTCGGCATCGAACCGGGCAGGGCATACGGCCATCTCTCACTCGGCCAACGTATGATCGTGCGGCTGGTCGCCGCCCTGTGCGTGCCGGCGGACGTGCTGCTCCTGGACGAGCCGGTGCTCGGCCTCGACGCCGTGAACCGCGACCTGTTCTACCGGTTCCTGCTCGAATCCTACGGCGAACGTCCCCGCATCATCGTGATCTCCACCCACATCATCGACGAGATCGCGCACATCGTGGAACGCGCGGCCATCATCGACCACGGCCGCATCATCGATGCATTCGACGCCGAATCCGTGGGTTCCCGCGCCACCGTGCTTACGGGGGAGTCGGCGTGCGTCGGGTCGTTCGTGGAGGACTACGGATTGCAGGTCATCTCCCGCGAGACGATGGGACGACTGACCACCGTCATCGTGCGCGGGCCCGTGGAGGCGGCCGACCTGCCCTCCGGCATCGCCGCCAGCGCACTCGGATTGCAGGATTACGTCATCCGCGTCACGTCCGGGACGGTCGGCCCCGACATGCCGGATATCTCCGATCATCAAGAGGCCGGCGATGAGACCGGTGCCGTATCGAGCAGCAAAGGGGAGTAACGATGAACGGCAAGGTTGTGACGACGAATGACAACGTACGCGAATCCGCGCACGGTACGGCAAATGCCGCCGCAGGCGTATCGGAAGCATCGGTCCGTGGTGGCCGCGGCATGATGCGCGGCGACGACTTCCTCGGCATGAGCCGCCAGTGCCGGTTGACGCTACGCCGCAACCTCGCGGCATACGGCGTGGTGCTTCTGCTGGGCCTGCTGGTGTTCGTGGCGCTCTGCTACCAACGGTTGCAGGCGCTGCGATACGAGCCGGGCGGACTGTCGTCCAGCATCGACGCCGAACGGTACTGGTTCCCGATCCTCCTGCTCACGGCGGCCGTCTGGCAATGGCTGTTCTTCGACACCGCCATCTGCCACGGCGTCTCACGGCGCACGTTCGTCAAGGCATCCGCGATCGGAGGGGCCATAATGGCGCTCGCGGTGTCCGTGGTGATGGTCGTGTCGCGCTACGTGCTCATCATCAGTGGCCGGGGCGGTACCTGTTTCGCCGGCATCAGGGGCTGCTTCCTCGGTGAGCCGTTCGACCTGCCGCGCTCGGAGCAGTTCCTGTACGCCTGGCAGCGGGTGTCGTATACGGGCGACGCTTCGGCGCCGACCTTCTCGCCGATGCTTGTGGGTGGCGCGCTCTTCATGTTCCTCAAGTTCCTTTCGCTGATGCTTGCCTACGTGGCGGTGGGCACGGTGCTCGGTGCCGTGCTGGCCTGGGCGGCGGGCAAGGGCACGTGGGGCATCGTCGCCGCATTGTTCGTGGTCTGCCTCGCATCCCAGCTGCTCGGAAGCAATTCGATACTGTGGACCAACGAATGGCTCGGACGATTCACCTCCGCCGGCACGCTGGGCAACTGGCTCGTTCAGGCCGCCAGCGGCCGCATCATCAGCCATCCGTCCGCCGGCGTGGAATTCGGCACGTACGTGGTGTGGATCCCGCTCGTCGAATCGCTGGTGCTGTTCGCGCTGTGCGTGTGGATTGTCTATCTGATGACTGCCCGCCGTGAAATCCATCCCGCCCGCCAGCGTATCCTCTGACGGTTCATTGGGATTCTGGGCATATGCCCACCATGGACCCGGCCCTGATTTCCGTTCTGGGCATATCCGTACCACGAAGCGGCTGATTCATGTCTCCTCATGGTGGGTATATGCCCAGAACCTGCTTTATGGTGGCCTTATGCCCAGAATATCTGGTGGGTATATGCACAGAAATCGGTTTCTTCGGCCGTCCGTGGCGGCTATATCCGAGAAAGCGAATCGGATCGGCTCAGGAACGGGATCCGGCTGCCGCATCTTCCGGCATATGAACGCATGCGACACGCGGATGTCCGCAGGCGTGCTATGGTATGAGGCATGCAGATTTTCTCATGTTGTTGTCGCTAACCGACGCCCCCGGGCGCACGGTCAGTGACGCATAACTTGAGAACGAGCATTCGAATCGCGGCAGGTTCGCCGCGCATCTTCCATGAATCCGAATACCGCAAAATTGGCGTGGTTGCAGTGGTTTGCATAATGCGCAATACGGCTCCATCGGATTGTTCGTAACACATGGAAGCACGGCATACCCCTTATGCGAGAAGGGCGGATGCTCCGATCAATCACCAGTCAATGGCCGCCCGTCCGGGAACGTCGGTTCACGAAAACAGCAGACCGCATCATCGTCAACCCCAGACAAACCGGACAAAGGACCCCAACATGACCGTTCACAACAGCCTCGCGGAACTCATCGGCAACACCCCGCTCGTCAAGCTCAACCACATCCCCCAGGCGGCCGGCGTCAAGGCCACCATCGCCGTCAAGGTCGAATACTTCAACCCCGGCGGCTCCTCCAAGGACCGCATCGCCGAGCGCATCATCGACGCGGCCGAGCGTTCCGGACAGCTCAAGCCCGGCGGCGTGATCGTCGAACCCACCTCCGGCAACACCGGCGTCGGCCTTGCTCTCGTGGCCCAGCAGCGCGGCTACCGCACGATCTTCACCCTGCCGGACAAGGTCTCCGAATCCAAGCGCGCCGTGCTGCGCGCGTACGGCGCCGAAGTCATCGTGACCCCCACCGACGCCGGCCCGGACGACCCGCGCTCCTACTACCAGGTGGCCGAACGACTCGCCAACGAGATCCCCGGCGGCTTCCGTCCGAACCAGTACGACAACCCGAACGGCCCGGAAAGCCACTACTACACCACCGGCCCGGAGATCTGGGAGGCCACGGACCACAAGGTCACGCATTTCGTGGCCGGCATCGGCACCGGCGGCACCATCTCCGGCACCGGCAAGTACCTCAAGGAAGCCTCGAACGGCGCGGTCAAGGTGATCGGTTCCGATCCGGAAGGCTCCATCTACTCCGCCGACTCGCTGGCCGACGTCCATCAGTACGACATCGAGGGTGTGGGGGAGGACTTCTATCCCAAGGCCTTCGACCGCAACATCACCGACGACATCGTCAAGGTGGGTGACGCCGAGGCCTTCGAGATGACCCGCCGGCTCGCCGGCGAGGAGGCGCTGCTCGTGGGCGGCTCCTCCGGCATGGCCGTGGCCAGCGCCATCAAGTACGCGCTCGCCAACGATCTGGACGAGAACCAGCTCGTGGTGGTGCTCGCCCCGGACTCCGGCCGCAGCTACCTGGAGAAGATCTTCAACGACGACTGGATGCGCGCCAACGGCTACGGCGACATCGTGGACCGCACCACCAAGCCCTCGCTGGCCGAACAGTACCTGTAAATCGCCGCCGCTGCACAGCAGACCTTACGACGGCCCTCACAGCAGTCCTCACGACTGCCCGTCAATCATCATCAGCATCCAAACCAACCCGTTCACAGACTCATCGATATAAGAAGGAAAACCAACATGTCCGCCGAATACAACGCCAAGTTCGCCGATACCGCCCTCGCCACCCGTGCCATCCACGCCGGTCAGGAGCCCGACCCCACCACCGGTGCCGTGGTGACGCCGATCTTCGCCACCTCCACCTTCAAGCAGGACGGCGTGCTGGGCCTCAGGGGCGGTCACGACTACTCGCGTTCCATCAACCCCACGCGCACCAGCTTCGACGAGCAGCTCGCCGCCGTGGAGGGCGCCAAGTACGCGCTGAGCTTCTCCTCGGGCCTCGCCGCCATCGACGTGCTGCTGCGCTCCACCATCCTGCCCGGCGACAACATCCTGCTCGGCAACGACGTGTACGGCGGCACCTACCGTCTGCTCGCCAAGGTGTTCGTGCCGTGGGGTATCGGCCTGGACGTGGTGGACATCACCGATCTGTCCGCCGTGGAGCAGGCGCTGGCCTCCAAGCAGTACAAGTACGTGTGGGTGGAGACGCCGTCCAACCCGCTGCTCAACATCACGGACATCGCCGCCACCGCCGAAGTGGCGCACAAGTACGGCACCAAGGTGGTGGTGGACAACACCTTCGCCTCGCCGGCCCTGCAGCACCCGCTGGACGACGGCGCGGACGCGGTGGTCTACTCCACCACCAAGTATATCGGCGGCCACTCCGACGTGGTGGGCGGCGCCGTGGTTCTGAACGACGAGGAGACCCGCGAGAAGGTGGCCTTCCTGCAGAACGCCGCCGGCGCCGTGCCCTCCCCGTTCGATTCCTGGCTGGACATCCGCGGCCTCAAGACCCTGGACCTGCGCGTCAAGCGCCACAGCGCCAATGCCCTCAAGGTGGCCCAGTGGCTGGAATCCCAGCCGTCCGACGTGATCGAGCGCGTCTGGTACCCGGGCCTCGAATCCCACCCGGGCCATGAGATCGCCGCCCGCCAGATGCACGGCGGCTTCGGCGGCATCGTGTCCGTGCAGCTCGCCGCGGGCGCCGAGGCGGCCAAGCGGTTCGTGGACCACACCGAGATCTTCACGCTGGCCGAGTCGCTGGGCGGCGTGGAAAGCCTCATCGAGGTGCCGGCCGCCATGACCCACGCCTCCGTGTCCGGCACCACGCTGCAGGTGCCCGCCAACCTGGTGCGCATCTCCGTGGGCATCGAGAATGCGGACGACCTCATCGCCGACCTCAAGCAGGCGCTGGAGCGTCTGTAACGACTACAGGACGTGGCTGTTGCCGCTGTCAGCAGAACGGCGGCGGCCACGTCCTCCTCAGACTCCCGTGTTGAACGAGGCGATGGCCTGCATGAAGCGCTGGCCATACAGGTCGAGCTTGTGCTGGCCCACGCCGTTGACGGCCAGGAACTGCGCGTTGGTGACCGGTCTGATACGGGCCATGTCGCGCAGGGTCTTGTCCGAGAAGACGATGTACGGCGGCTTGCCGATCTCTTGGGCGATGGTGCGGCGCAGTTCGCGCAGCTTCTGGAACAGCGCCTCCTCGTCATCGTCCGGGATGTACGAGCCGAGCGCCGGGCCGGTCGCGGAGCTGCCGGACACGGCGGAGGCGGCGTTGCGGCTTCGACCGAAACCCGTACCTCCGGCGGCCGCCGACTTGCGTTCCACCCGCTTGATCTCGTAGTGGAAGTCGGGCGCGGCGGTCTCCGCGGCGCGTTTGCCGAACATCACGATGGGCAGGCGTCCCTCGGCGATGAACAGGTAGCCGTCCGTGGCCATCTGGCTCAGCACGTCGCGGATGCGGGCCTCGTTCACGTCCTTGAGCATGCCGAAGGTGGGCATCTGCTCCGGGTTCAGCCACGCGAGGTCCTGCGCCTTGGAGCCGCGCAGGATCTTGACGATCTTGCCCGAGCCCACGCGCTGGTTCACGTCATGCACGCAGCGGCTGATGGCCTGGGCCACACGGGTCACATCGATGGTCTCGAACGTGCTTTCGCAGTTCGAACAGGCACCGCAACGATGGGGGCCACCGGCCTCGCCCGGCGAATCGGTCCCGATCTCCTGCCCGAAATACCGCGTCATATACCGGTGCAGGCAGTCCGTGGTACGGCAATAGCCCACCATGCCGTCAAGCAGGCGGCGTTTGGACTGACGTACGATCTCCTGCTCCTGAGGGGTCAGACGCTCGTTCTCGTAATCGCTGTCCAGCAGCCGGCGTCGGGTCACGATGTCCGATTCGTTCCACAGCAACGTGCAACGGCTGGGCTCGCCGTCACGGCCCGCGCGGCCGGCCTCCTGATAGTAGGCCTCGATGGATTCGGGCATGTTGTGGTGGATCACGAACCGCACGTTGGACTTGTCGATGCCCATGCCGAAGGCGTTCGTGGCCACCACCACGGGCACCTGGTCGGTGATGAAGTCGCGCTGGGCCCGTTCGCGCACGTTCGGCGCCATACCGCCGTGGTAGGCCACGGCCGGATGCCCCATCTGGTTCAGGGTGGCGGCAAGCGCCTCGGTCTCCTTGCGCGTGGCGCAGTAGACGATGCCGGACTCGTCCGGATGGTCGGCCACGTAGCTGGCCACCCATGCGGCCTTGTACTTGGTCTCCAGCTTGACCACGCCGAAGTACAGGTTCGGCCGGTCGAAGCCGGTCACGGTCACGGCCGGATCGCGCAGACCCAGAATAGAGACGATGTCCCGGCGCACGCGCTCGGTGGCGGTGGCGGTGAACGCACCGACCGGCGGGCGGACCGGCAGCGAGGCGATGAAATCGCCGATGCCAAGGTAGGACGAGCGGAAATCCTGTCCCCATTGGGAGACGCAGTGGGCCTCGTCCACGGCGATGAGCGAAATCGGCGTGCGGGCGGCGAAATCACGGAACCGGCCGGTTTCCAGGCGTTCCGGGGCCACGTACAGCAGTTTCACCTGGCCGGCGGCTGCCTGCGCGAGCACCATCGACTGTTCGTCCGGGGTCTGCGTGGTGTTGACGAACGCGGCGGCAAGGCCCAGGTCGTTCAGGGCGTCCACCTGGTCGCGCATCAGGGAGATCAGCGGCGAAATCACCAGCGTCACGCCGGGCATGAGTGCGGCGGGCACCTGATAGCACACGGATTTGCCGGCGCCGGTGGGCATCACGCCGAGCACGTCGCGCCCGGCGAGCAGCGATTCGACGATTCCCTGCTGGCCGGGACGGAACGAATCGTAGCCGAAATACTGGTTGAGTGCCCCCAAGGCGTCCTGTGCTGCCATAGTTGACCAGTGTAGCGTTCGGTTTGCGCGGGCGGGTTGCGGCGCCTTCGCGCGCGTGACTTTGCTCACAACGGTTGCGCTTCGGGCTCATATTTCCATGCGTGGCAACCGGCTGGTAGCGTGCCCGTATTACTATCGCGACTAGGGAAAAGATATATTATACGTCTTTTTCGAGGAACGCTGTTCAGAGAATAAGGTGGATATGACCGACGTAACAACTTCATTCCCGCGGCCGGACGACGAGCAGACCGCCGTGCTGCGCCCCGTGGGCTTCGACGGCATGCCCAAGATGGCCGCCGCCGATGACGCGGTCAAGGCAGGTGGGCATATGGCCCACGCGAAGCGCCACGGCAAGGCTTGGATCGTGGTGTTGGCTTCCGTGTTCGCGGTGATTCTGGCCGCGTTCATCGCATACTTCTTCGTCGGCCGCTGGTACTTCCAGGACAAGGCCGCGCCCGGCGTGTATCTGGGCGATGTCTCCGTGATGGGCCAGACCCGTGACGAACTGAAGGACACCGTCAAGCAGCAGCTGAAGACCACCACCGTGACCTTCACCGCCGACGGCAAGAGCGCCGAGGCCTCGCTGGCCGATATGGGCGTGACCGCGGACGCGGACAAGACCGTGGACGCGCTGATGAACGCCAAGACCGGCGACTTCGCCAAGCTCAACATCCTCAACCAGGTACATGTCCCGCTCTCCGCCACCACGAACGACACCAAGGCCGAGCAGTACGTGACCGACAACTTGGTGGATGAGTCCGATCGCGTGAAGATCACGACCGTCTCCTACGACAAGGATGCCAAGCAGTTCGTGTTCGACGAGGGACACGACGGCAAGGCCCCGCAGATGCAGGCCGTCACGGCCGCCGTCAAGCAGGCCGTCGCCACGCCCGGCACCAACACCACGGTGGCGGTCAAGCTGGAGTCCGGCACCAATCCGATCGATTCCGCCAGCGCCCAACAGGTCGCGGCCGACGCCAACGCGCGTCTGGGGCTGAACCTGACCGTGGACAACGGCGTGAACAAGAGCATCACGATTCCGGTGGAGCAGATCGCCAAGTTCCTCAAGCCCACCACCGACCTCAAGACCGGCACGATGAGCCTGATCGTCGACCGCGACGCCATCAACTCCTACGTGTCCAGCGCCGCCGTGACCAAGGAACTGACCGTGGAGAAGGTGGATCGTGAGGTCTACATCACCCCGAAGTCCGAGGGTGGCGTGCGCATCGGTGCCGACAAGACGCTGGGCGTGGACGGCATCAAGGTGACCGGCGTGGGCGACGCGCCCGCCAAGTTGGCCACCGCCATCGAGCAGAACCAGTCCACCGACTCGACCGTGGCCGTCACGGACAGCCCGTACGAGGTCAAGGAAGTGGAGGTGCCGCACAACTTCGACGTGGCCAACGGCGACAAGTGGGTCCACGTGGATCTGACGAACCAGACCGCCACCGCCTACCAGGGCACCACCCCCGTCAAGACCTTCCTCATCGCCTCCGGCAAGCCCACTGCCGACGGCTCCATGCTCTCCGACACCGGCACGTTCTACGTGTACCTCAAGTACGAGTCCCAGACCATGTCCGGCGAAGGCTACAACCAGCCGAACACGCCGTGGGTCTCCTACTACAACGGCGGCGAGGCCCTGCACGGCGTCCCGGCCTACATGTGGGGCGAGCACCCGATCTACGTGCAGCAGGGCATCCCCGGCTCGCACGGCTGCATCAACATGCAGGTGGCCGATGCCAAGTGGATGTACGATTTCGCCACCATCGGCACCAAGGTCGTGGTGGACGGCGTGACGCCGACCTCCGGCCAGGCCATCCGCGCCGCCGGAGCTGACGCCACCGGCTGGCGGGGCAACTGATCGGTGCAATCGCCGAAACTGAAGCCGGTATCAGCGCATCCTAACCAATTCCTATAGCGAAGCGGCTGCCGCAAGCAGCCGATCGCGACTACGATTGCAGACGTATGCACAATACCTGCAATCGCATCGGCCATCGATGCGGAAAGGGGAACGGAATGACGGACGAGACGAACGCGCAGCCGGCCGAGAAGCCGGTGGTGGAGAGCTTCCAGCTGGATCACACCAAGGTCAAGGCGCCGTACGTGCGTTACATCGACACCGAGAAGGGCCCGCACGGCGACGTGATCTCCAATTACGACCTACGCCTGACCCAGCCGAACAAGCAGGCCATCCCCACCGGCGGCCTGCACACCATCGAGCACACCATCGCCGTGCTGCTGCGCGAGCGCATTCCGGGCTATATCGACTGCTCGCCGTTCGGCTGCCGCACCGGCTTCCACCTGCTGACCTGGGGCGAGCACCCCACCGAGGAGGTGGCCAAGGCCCTGAAGGAATCGCTGGAGTTCATCGCCTACGAGGCCACGTGGGATGACGTGCCCGCCACCACCGAGAAGAGCTGCGGCAACTACCGCGATCACAGCCTGTTCACCGCCAAGGAATGGTGCAAGCAGATCCTCGAGGAGGGCATCAGCTCCGACCCGTTCGAACGCAAGGTCGTCTGAGCCTGTCCGTCAACCGGCCGAACCCCGTCCGCCATGTAACGCGGACGGGGTTTCTTGTGCCTATGGCATGGTAGGTTGGCCGTCAGTTATTGTGTGCCGCCTGATACGCGGCTACCGGAACGAGTACGTCCGAAAGGCGAAGAGTGACTCAGCCGAACACCACACCGAACACCAGGCCGACTACAGATGCCCAGCCGTCGCCGCGCAGATTCCGTCACGCCACCATGCGCGACCTCCCCCAGATGCAGAAAAACTATGCGCGTGCGCGTGCCCTGATGGCGGCCAACGGCAATCCAACGCAGTGGGGTACACAGTTCCCGCGCGAATCCGTGATTCTGGACGACATCGCCAACCAGCGTGCCATGCTGCTGGTGGACGAATGCAACGGTCATGAACGCATTCTCGCCCAGTTCGCGCTGTGCACGGGCGAGGATCCCACGTACGTCAATATCGACGGCGCCTGGCTGGACAACGACGCTTATGTGACCATACACCGCATCGCTTCAGCCGGTCTGGTCCGTCACGCGGCCCGAGACTGCATCAAGTGGGCCTTGAAGCATTACGGCAACGTGCGTGCCGACACTCACCCCAACAACAAGGCCATGCAGCATGTATTCGAAAGCTCCGGTTTCGCCCGCTGCGGCCTCATCCAGCTGCTCGACCGCCCCACCGACACCACCAGAATCGCCTACCAGCGCCACGAGTGGTGAGACCCTTCCCTTGGCTCCCCTTGTCAGGACATCGCCGTGAGGCAAACAGCGGAGCTGTTTGTAGGCGATGTGCGAGACGGCAGTCAAGCCAGTGAACTACGAACGAAGTTCGTCCTTAATTGCAGGACATCGCCGTGAGGCAAACAGCGGAGCTGTTTGTAGGCGATGTGCGAGACGGCAGTCGAGCCAGTGGACTGCGAACGAAGTTCGTCCTTAATTGCAGGACGAGCTGGAGGCGAAGCCGACTGAAGGGTAGTCATTGGGTGAAGTAGCCTGAAGAACAAGGTTGCTGGTATGTGCCATAACATCAGAAAAGCTCCTCACGAAGAGGAGCTTTTCTCGTTATTTCGGCAGGAATCGCCGGAATCAGGCTTCGGCAGTGGCCTTGGCCTTGATTTCCTTGACCTCGGCCTTGGCGTTCGCCGGATCAAGCTTGGAACGCTTGCGGCTGTACGCGAAGTACACGATCAGACCCAGGCCGAACCACACGGCGAATCGCACCCAGGTCTCCCAGTTCAGGCCGGCGATGAGCACGAAGCAGAACACGATGGAGACGATCGGGGTGAACGGCACGAGCGGGGCCTTGAAGCCACGGTGCGCGTCCGGCTGCGTCTTGCGCATCCACAGGATGCCGGCGGACACGATGATGAACGCGGTCAGCGTGCCGATGTTTACCAGCTCGAACAGCACGTTGATGTTGATGAAGCCGCCGGCGATCGCGGTCAGGATGCCGAAGAACCAGGTGCCCTTGAACGGGGTGCGGTACTTCTCGTGCACATGGCCGAAGAACTCCGGGAACAGGCCGTCGCGGCTCATGGCGTAGCAGATGCGGGACTGGCCGTACAGCTGCACGAGCATCACCGTGGTCATGCCGATGAGGGCGCCGAGGTTCACGATCACGGCCAGCCAGTTGAGGCCGGTCGCCAGGATCACGCCCGCCACCGGGGCGTCGATGAAGTTGGCGAACTCCTTGTACGGCACCACGCCGGTCATGATGAGCGTCATCACGATGTACAGCACGGTGGAGATGGCCAGGGAGAGCAGAATGCCCTTCGGCAGCGTCTTGTTCGGGTTCACGGTCTCCTCGGCGGAGGAGGAGACGGCGTCGAAGCCGATGAAGCTGAAGAACACGATGGAGGCGGCCGGCACGATGCCGTACGGCTGCGTGGAGCCAGGCTGGAACGTGTAGATGCCGTACGGGGAGAACGGGTGCCAGTTGGCCGGGTTCACGAACCACACGGTGCAGATGATGAACAGCACGATGATGACGAGCTTGATCATCACCATGATGTCGTTGGTGCGCTTGGTCTGGTTGATGCCGATGGACAGCACCCACGTAATCAGCAGCACGATCACGAAGCCGGGCAGGTTGAAGTAGGTGGTCACGCCCGGAGTGGTGCCGTATGCGGCGGTGAGCTCCACGGGCAGATGCAGGCCGAAGCCTTCAAGCAGTTTGTTGAAGTACCCGGACCAGCCGGCGGACACGGTGGCCGCCTGCAGGGCGTATTCCAGGATGAGGTCCCAGCCGATGATGAAGGCGATAAGCTCGCCGAAGGCCAGGTAGGCGTAGGAGTAGGCCGAACCGGAGACCGGGGCCATGGAAGCGAATTCGGCGTAGCACAGGCCCGCGAAACCGCAGCAGATGGCGGCCAGCAGGAATGAGACGGACAGCGCCGGGCCCGCGGTGAGCGCGCCCTTGCCGGTAAGCACGAAGATACCGGTGCCGATGATCGCGCCGATGCCGAGCATCGTCAGATCGAACGTGTGCATGGTGCGCTTGAGCGGTGTGGATTCGGATACGAGCTGATCCACGTTTTTCTTACGGAAGAGATCCATAGTTCTTCTCTCGTGAACTTGGGTTATGGGGCTAAACCGGACGGATTTCCGGGATCCCGGCACGCCTCAACGCCGGGAATCAACAACGGGTGCGCATAATCATGCGGTGAACCGTATAGTTGTGACAGTCTACGCCGCACACGCGGACAACATCGTTTCGATTCCGTAATACAGGGCGTCCATGTGTAACGTTTGGGTTACTATTCCGTTGATATCCGCTGGATTTTGGCTGGATTCGGGGTTGACCACGAGCGGGTGCCGCGGGCGTCTCCACGGACACGTCACATTGTCGCGCAACAATAGGTGCCTATGAGCATGAACGCAGCACCCGAAATCGCATTCTCGTCCGAGCAGGGCAAGGCCAATTACGCGGCCGCCCTCCGGCAGTACCCCGCACAGGCCATCGTGGACCTCAAAGCCATGCGGGACAACATGGCGCACCTGGTCTCCATGGTGGGCGGCGCGGGCTCAGGCACCGCGGTGATGGGCGTGGTCAAGGCGGACGCCTACGGCCACGGACTGCTGCCCTCCGCCTTGGCCGCGCTCGCCGGCGGCGCCACCTGGCTCGGCACCGCCCAGTCGCATGAGGCGCTGCTGTTGCGTAAGCTCGGCATCGGCCCCGACCGCTGCCACATCCTGACCTGGGTCTACAACGGCACCCAAGTCCCGTTCGACGAGCTGATCGCCGCCGACATCGATGTGTCCGTGGGCTCCCTGCCGGGCATCGACGCCGTGGCCGCCGCCGCCCGCAAGATCGGCAAGACCGCCCGTGTGCACGTCAAGGTCGATTCCGGATTCGGCCGCAACGGCTTCACTCCCGCCGGCTTCGACGCGGCCCTCGCCAAGCTGGTGCCGCTCGCCAAGGAGGGCGTGCTGCACATCGTGGGCCAGTGGAGCCATCTTGCGGTGGCCGATTCGCCCGACGTGCCCGAATTCGTGGCTTCCACCGACCGTCAGATCGAAACGTTCAAGGACTTCACGCGCCGCATGGAGGCCGCCGGCATCCCGCCGGAGATCCGCCATCTGGCCAACACCGCGGCCACGCTGGACCGCCCGGAGATTCACTTCGAACTCACCCGCCCCGGCATCGGCCTGTACGGCTACGAGCCGGACCCGGCCATGGGTACCCCGCGCGACTGGCACCTGACCCCGGCCATGCGTCTGCAGGCCCAGCTCGGCACGGTCAAGGACGTGGAGGCCGGCCATGGCATCTCCTACGGCCGCACGTACCTCACGCCGGACAACACCTCCACCGCCATCGTGCCGCTGGGCTACGCCGACGGCATCCACCGCTCCGCCTCCGGCTTCGACATGGAGGGCGCCAAGCATGTGGAGAAGGAGGGCGGCCCGGTGCGCATCATGACCAACGCCGGCCCGCGCCTGCTGCGCGTGTGCGGCCGCGTGTGCATGGACCAGTTCATCGTGGACCTGCACGGCTCCGCCGCCGAACTCGGCGTGCACGAGGGCGATACGGTCGAACTGTTCGGTCCGGGCCGTGGCGAGGACTACGCCGAGCCGACCGCCGATGACTGGGCCCGCGCCGCCGAAACCATCAGCTACGAGATTTTCACCTGCCTGCGCAACCGCATCCCGCGCCTCTACGAGCACGCCGCCGAGGTGCTGCCGGCCGAAGACCTGGCCAAGCTCGACCCGGCTTCGCTGCTGTAGTGCCGATAGGCGGGCTTTGCCCTGCCGTTGGCGCGGTGGCATGTGTCGTTGCCGTGATTGATGGGCGTATCGCGTTACTTTTTTCGCAATACGCCCATACTTCGTGAAAAAGGAACGCTGACCGCATCTGAGCGTTCCTTTTTCACGAAGTGTGCCTGAATCTCGAAAGAAGTAACGCAAATGGGATCGATTGAGGCCGATTCGGGATGGTTTCCGCCGTGTGCGGCCGGAACGCCGCCGCGCGGCGCGATTCGCGTCATGATTCCGTCAATCCCGGCAATGCCGGGGCATCTGTTTATGCTGGAACCATGGAAACGACGCGGGACGGGGAGCCGGTGCTGAGCGACGAAGGCTACAACGCCTTCGACGAGGAGCGCTGGGCTCCGGAACCCCCGAAATCCAAGTCCCGCACCGCCTTCGAACGCGACCGGGCCCGGCTCATCCACTCCTCGGCCCTGCGCAGGCTCGGCGCGAAAAGCCAGATCCTCGTGGCCGGCACCGATGACTTCGCCCGCACCCGTCTCACCCACACGCTGGAAGTCGCCCAGATCGGCCGGCAGATCGGCGCGATGCTCGGCTGCGACCCGGACGTGGTGGACTGCGCCTGCCTGGCCCACGACCTCGGCCATCCGCCGTTCGGCCACAACGGGGAGCGCGCGCTTGCGAACATCGCTCGCAACATCGGCGGATTCGAAGGCAACGCGCAGACCATGCGCATCCTGACCCGTCTGGAACCCAAGGTGTTCCACCCGGACGGCCGCTCCGCCGGCGTGAACCTGACCCGTGCGGCCCTTGACGCCGCCGTCAAATACCCCTGGACGCTTGCCGAGGCGGATCGGCATCCCAAGGGCGAACGTTCCAAGAAATTCTGCGTCTACCCGGATGACGAACCGGTGTTCCGTTGGCTCAAGACCGGAGCGCCCGCGGCAACCAAGCCGATGGAATGCCAGATCATGGACCTCTCGGACGACATCGCCTACTCCGTGCACGACGTTGAGGATTCCATCGCCACCGGCGCGTTCGACCCAATAGTGCTCACCGATTCGCGCATGCTGGACCGCATCGTCGAGGCCACGCGCGCCTGGTACGGTCCCCAATGGGATCCGGACAGACTGATCGGCGCCTACCGCCGTCTGCGCCGCGAGCAGCTGTTCCCGTCGCATTTCAACGGATCACGCAGGGCGCTCGCGGAACTGAAGAACATCACTTCCGACCTCATCGGCCGGTTCTGCTGGGCCGTCGAGACCGCCACCCGCGATACGTACGGTACGGGCCCGCTGACCCGGTACTCCGCGAACATCGTGATCCCGGAAGATACCTCGTACGAGATCGTGGCGTTGAAGGGCATCGCCGTGTACTTCGTGATGGCACCGAAGGAACGCGAGCCGTTCCACGAGCAGGAGCTGAAGATCGTGGAGGACCTGATCGACGTGCTCATGGCCGGCTCGCCCAAGCCATCCGATGCGCTGGAGGACCAGTTCCTGGACGACTGGTACGAATCCACCAACGACGACGAACGCCTGCGCGTGGCCGTCGACCAGGTCGCCACCCTGACCGACAACTCCGCCCTCGCCCTGCACTCCATTTTGTGCTGATACGCTCCTTGGTGCCTCTTTCCTAGGGCTGGGCCGTGAAACGTGAAGTCCGGTGGACTTTCCGTAGGCGAGGTGAGCGGCTGTGCCGCAAAGGCTCCCCTCTCTGAGGGGAGCTGGCTCGCGAAGCGAGACTGAGGGGAGTCCCTGTAGGTGAACTGCGCCTCTCAGGAAAGGGAGCCGAAGAAGAGTCGGTAAAATTTTACCGTGTCCCGAACCAGGCGGTACTCTAGAGAACTATGGTCGGGATGATTAAGAAGGAAGACGTTGAGAAGGTGCGCGCCGCCGCGGACCTGTATGACATCGTATCCGCGACCGTAACGCTCAAGCCTTCGGGCACCGGCACGTTCGTGGGCCTGTGCCCCTTCCATGACGAGAAGACCGGCAGTTTCAACGTGCGTCCCTCGCTCGGAGTCTGGCATTGCTTCGGCTGCGGTTTGGGCGGCGACGTGTTCAAATTCGTGGAGCAGGCCGAGAACATCGACTTCCGTGAGGCCGTGGAACTGCTCGCGGACAAATACCACATCGAACTGCATTACGAGAACTCCGGCAAGACGCCCGGACAGCCGGACGGCACCGGTTCCAAACGCACCCGCCTGCTGGAGGCCTGCGAGGAGGCGCAGCGCTTCTTCGTCTCGCAGATCCTCACCAAGGAGGCCCTTCCCGCACGCAAGCTCCTCGGCGGGCGCAACTTCTCCCAGGCCGACTGCGAGCGATTCGGCTGCGGCTACGCGCCCCAAGGCTGGGACAACCTCGTGCGTCACCTGTCCTCCAAGGGCTTCACGCAGAAGGAAATCCTGGACGCCGGCCTTGCGCGTCAGGGCCAGCGCGGCATCTACGACTACTTCCGCGGCCGCGTGACCTGGCCCATCCGCGATTCGACCGGCCGTACGCTCGGCTTCGGCGCGCGCAAGCTGTATGAGGACGACCAGATCGCCGCCAAGTACATCAACACGCCGGACACGCAGCTCTATCGCAAGACCCAGGTGCTCTACGGCATCGATCTGGCCAAGTCCGCCATCGTCAAGAAGCGCCAGGTGGTCATCGTCGAGGGATACACGGACGTGATGGCCATGCATCTGGCCGGCATCGACACGGCCATCGCCACCTGCGGCACGGCGTTCGGTGCCGAACACGCCAAGATCGTGCGCCGACTCATCGCCGACGACTCGCTCGGCGCGGTCCAGCTGGTCGGGCCGCTCAAGGTCAAGGACCAGCCGTTGAGCTCGCGCATCGTGTTCACGTTCGACGGCGACGCGGCCGGCCAGAAGGCCGCACTGCACGCCTTCGGGCTTGATTCCGCGTTTCTTTCGCAGACCTTCGTGGCCGTGGCGGACGACAACCTCGACCCGTGCGACCTGCGAATCGAACGGGGCAACGAGGCCGTGCGCTCGCTGATCGCACGGGCCAAGCCGCTCTATGACTTCGTGATCGACGCGGCCATCAACCGTTTCGACTTGACCTACACGCCTGGTCAGGTGGGTGCCATGAAGGCCGTGGCTCCGCTGGTGGCTCAGATTCGCGACCGTTCCCTGTGGGATGCCTACGCGCGCAAAGCCGCCGGCCGCATCGGCGTGGATCTGGAAGTGATGCGCCGCGAGGTCATGTCCGCGCGTCGCCAGCTGCATGTGAGGGATGAGGATGCCTACGCCTCGCGCCGCCGGTTCGCCCGCGAGGACGAGCCGCGCATGGAGCCGGGCACCAACCCATACGCCAATCCGGCCGCGCGCAAGGCGCTGGAACGCCGTGACGCCGCCGAACAGGCGTATTTCAAGATCGATGATGCCGTGTTCATCGCCGAACAGCAGTTCATGGCCACGCTCATCCAGGTGCCGCGCGCCATCGACCGCACCATGTTCGGCCAGCTCACCTTGGACCATTTCATGAGCCCGGTGTTCCGCACGCTGTTCCAGGCCATCGCGGCGGCCGGGGGACTGCCGTCCGACGACACCCCGCAGGGCCTGTGGATGCACAACCTCACCAAGGCCGGCGGGCCGATGCTCAACCAGGTGATCAACGAACTGGCCGTGATGCCGTTGCCGTTGCCCGGCGACGACAAGGGTACGGGCGCCCAACCACCCCAGCCGAACGCGCAGGGCATGCCGGGAGGGGCGGCTGCCGTGCAGCTGCGCCCGGCCACCAAAGAGGAGCAGCGGTACGCCGCCGAACTGCTCACCCGCCTGCTGGACATGGGCTTCATGCGCCAGATCGGTCTGGCGAAGCGCCGCATGGCCCAATTGCCGGACGGCGAGGAGAAAATCGCCCTCCTCGGCCAGATCGCCCGCATGGAGACCGCCCGCAAGGACCTCCAAGCCCAGGTCTACGGCAACACCATCGGATAAGAGGTTGGTCTCGGCTCCCTAGGAGAGGGGCCTTCGGCGTAGGCCAACTGGGGAGGGCTATAACGCCGATTGATCTTGTCAACGTGGGAAAGCGACAGCACCCTCCTGACAAGGCAACATCCGAGTGCTAAGCTCGTGCCCAACACAGGAGTGGAGTGGAACGCGAACATGACTCTGTTGGATTAGCCGTGGAATGACTTCTCTTGGCTCCCCTTGTCAGGGGAGCTGGCGGCGAAGCCGACTGAGGGGTAGTCCTGCAGGGTCGCAAACAATGGGGTGCCCGGAACCGGCAAGCAGCCGGCCCGGGCGGGTGAGAAGGGGAATCCATGGCGGATCCGCAGCAAGACAGCCATAACCAGAACCAAAACCAGCCGAATCAGAACCAATTCCAGCCGGCCGGCCAAGGCGGTCCGAACCAACCCATGGCGAATCCAGCCCGGCAATGGCCGGCGTCGCAGCAGCCTCGGCAGTACCCGCACCAACAGCCCCCGCAATCTCCTCAACCACAGCCGCCGATGACGGGCGCGCCCTACCCGCAGCAGCAGTCGACGCAACCGTGGTCCGCGCAGCAGGTGCCGCCGCCCCAACCTCAGCAGTCGTCACCTTGGGGGCCGCAAGGCCAGCCGCAGTCCCAGCAACCATTCGCGCAGCCGGCTTCCGGTTCGCAATACCAATACCCGCAGCAGCAACCGGCCGCATGGCCGCAATATCAATATCCCCAGCAACCGGCCCCCGGCCAGCAACCATCCATCGGACAACAGCCGCCGCAACAATGGCAGCCCATGCCCGGCCAGTCCGCAATGCCCCGGCAGACGACACCTCCCGTGGATCCGTCCGCTTCTTTCTCCACCGGTAACGTCGCCGGACGGAACCGAGCCTCGCACAAAACCCACGCCAACACAACCCGCAAATCGAACAGACGCGGCAACGCCGCCGCATATCCCGGCGGTCCCACGCTCAGCCTCACCAAACGCAAGCCTTGGCTCATCCCCGTCGCCATCCTCGCCGCAATCGTCCTTGTCTTCTCCTCGGTGTTCACCGTGAGCTACTTCCTGCTCAAGGCGGACGGCGCCATGGACGGCATCATGGCGGACTCCACCCTGCCCACCAAGGAGCAGGCCTACGCCGGCATGCCCGCTGACCAGTACGACCTGCGCGATCCCATCGCCGTGGATACGTACTACAAATTCCGCATCATCCTGAAGAATCCGGCCAAAGTGGTGGCCGGCGACGGCATGGGATTCGAACTCAAGGGCGCGGAACTGTCCGCGGAGGAAAGCGCCCGCGTCTTCCAGGACTCCTCGCTGTCGGTGCCCATTCCCACATACGCCTTCGCCGGCACACCCATCGGCGACAAGGAAGGCACCGGCACCATCGACATCGACGGCAGCATGGACATCCCCGAGGACATGCAGCACGGCGACAGCATCGGCAAGGACCGCGGATTCCTGCCCTCGGACGGCTACTACTATGTGCAATATCTCGGCGAGGACGGCAAGAAGCTCGCCAAGCCCATCGTCCAGTTCTTCCGTGTCAAGGAGCACACGGATATCGAACGACTGCCCGTCGTGCGCAACATCCAGTCCGTCGTCAACGAGAACGGCGGCGTGGACATCTCCTGGAACAAGGTGGACGGCGCGCAGTCGTACAACGTCTACACCTACATCATCTACCCGCAGGTGGGCCAGCCGGGGGAATCCTTCTACTCGGAGGAACACGGCGCCATCAAGAAGCTCGGCACCTCCAAGACCACGCAACTGCTCTCCAAGGACTATGACAAGCCGGAGGAACGCGATTCGGACATCGTGGGCCCCGCGGTCATCGGGCAGAACGAGGCGTTCCAATCGTTGATGGTCGAAAGCCAGGACAGCATCGACCGATGCCAGCAGGATTCGGACGAATACTGCGCCGACCTGCTGCAGCGCGCCGGCGGGTCATGGGATGCGGATTCGGCCGGAAGGCTCTACTTCGTGGTCACCGCCGTGGACGCGGACGGGCATGAAGGACGCTGGTACGCCGTGGACGCCAACGATCTGGTGCCGTCCATCCCCATCAGGGTGGCTGGACAGGCGCAGATAAACCAATGGTCGTACAACCTCAGGGGCGTTTTCGGCGAGGACAACACCGTCGAACAGGACATGGAGGCCTACGTCTACACCTTCGTGCAGATGGCCAACGGCGCCACCGTGCCGGTTCCGAGCGAATTCAGTGATCTGCATCGCAAGGACGGCAGCGACGGCAGCTGGGAGTTCACGTACAGCGCGCCCGGAACGCTCCTGAGCGACACCGGCAGCGTATGGTACGAAGGCGACCTCAACGCCGTGTTCCCGCAGGTGACGCAGACCGCCCTCCAATCGCTGCCGAAGGCCGGCGGCCTGCTCGACCGACAGCGGGCCGCCAGCGGCGACGTGGACTGGACCGGATACGACGACAAGAAGATCGACTCGGACACCAAGGAATCGCCGTACTTCACGTTCGCCTCGAACGACTACGGCAAGTACCTGGCCAACAACATCCTCAACGGCCACCAGGTCATCGACATCAGCAAATACGCCACCGACGAATACCAGTCCAGCACCGAGGACGTGATGGACGAGGTGATCTACCAGAACCCGTACCTGCGCGTGAGCACGGACGCCGTGCAATACACCGTGCGCAAGAAGGGCGACAAGCTGGTGATGTGGGTCAAGTACGCGGATGACTACCAGTCCCGTCAACAGCAGCTTGACCAGTTCGTCAAGTCGGCCGTCGGGCAGTTCCAGGGCAGCGACCGGGACAAGGCCATCGCCATCGACCAGTTCCTCGCCGCGCATATCACCTACGACTACGACGCCTATGCCGCCGTCGGCTTCGGCCGGGGCAGCTCGTTCGACAACGCCGGTTCCGGCAAGGAATATCCCGATGCGTGGAGCTCGTTCGGCGTGGTCAACGGCAAGGGCGTGTGCATGGCCTATGCCTATGCGTTCCAGGCGCTCGCCAAGGCCTCCGGGCTGGACACGCGCGTGGTGACGGGCAATGTGAGCGGGTCCAGCGCCGGTCATGCTTGGAACTTCGTGAACATCGACGGCCAATGGCTGGTCATGGACTCCACGTGGGATGATGACGGAACCACCGCGTCCGACCGCTACCAGCTCAAACCCCAGTCCGAAGTGACCGACCACTTCACCGGCTGGGACCGCTGGACCCTCGCCTCCCAGGTCTCCCGCTACAAATGATTTGGCTCAGTTAAACCAAGATTGACATGGACCTTATTCTCGGCTCCCCTTGTCAGGGGAGCTGTCGGCGAAGCCGACTGAGGAGTAGTCAGACATGGATTCATGTCAATCGTGGTTTAGCAGAGCCAATGGTTTTCGGTCGCTGGTGGCGAATGAGTTGGGGTTCTTTCTTGATTCCAACTTTGTAATAGTCGTTTGTCGTTAATTATTTAACGACAAACGATAAAAATGCTATAATGGAACCACCTTGGCTTCCTTCTCTGATGGGAGCGCAAGCCGTGCCCTTCCAAGAAGGAATGTCGGCCAGCATCCAAAAGGAGGTCCATCATGGCAACGAAAACCAGTCGCCCGGTCTCGAGGCAGGCCGATCTGCTGGGCCGCGCGGGCGCCGCGGCCCTTATCATCGCACGCATCGGCACGGTGTTCCTCTGGATCGCCGCCGCGGCGACCGCCATCGTGCTGGTGGCTTTCATCGTGGCATCCGGAGCACTGACCGCCGGCTACAATCGGCTGGATCTCAGCGTCGGAGGCGTATTCAACATCAGCCTCACCGGGCAGGTGCTGGACTATTCGATCTTCCTGCAGCCGTACGACGACGCCCCGATCAACACGGTGGCCGTCATCGCCACCGGCCTCGCGCGGACGGCCGTCTACGCCCTGCTGGCGCTGGCGTTCGGCCAGATCGCCGCGTTGTGCGACGAACTGAAAACCTGGGTGGAGCACGCCGACCCGGCCTCTCCCTCGCCGTTCCGCGCCGTGATCGCGGAGCGGCTCTCCCGTATGGGTTGGTATCTCATCGCCGCGCCAGTCGTCGCGCTGGTCAACTACATCGTCTGCTCGATCGCCGGCGCATCCGGCAGCGCAAGCCTGTGGATGAGCGGCTTGCTGGTGATGATCGGCATCATGTTGCTGCTGCTCGCGCGCATCTTCGACTACGGCATGTCGCTGGAGCGGGAAGTGGACGGACTGCTGTGAGCGAGGCGCGTGGCATCGATGGCCCGGATGCGTCGCGGGACGGGGCTGAGACGGACGGCCACATCGTCCTGCGACTTGACCGCATCATGGTCGAGCGCGGGCGTTCCCTGAACTGGCTGGCCGAGCAGGTGGGCATCACCAACGTCAACCTTTCGAAGATCAAGAACAACCGCGTCTCAGCCATCCGATTCTCGACCCTCGCCGCCATCTGCGAGGCCCTCGACTGCCAGCCCGGCGACATCCTCGAGTACATCAAGGAGTGAGCCGGCTGGCCGGGCCTTGCGGGTTTTCTCCGGTTCTCCGCAGGACAAGCTGTCACTGAAGGCGACTGAAGAGTAGTCCTACGAGATGTCATGCCAATGTTGGCATTGGTATCGCCGCAAATTGGATGGGTCAAGAAACACCGGATTGGCCCCATCCAAATTGGACTGGTTTGGTATGCGCCGCGTGTGCGCGTCTGATAATAGGCAGGTCGATAACCGTTCAACATCGCACACAAGGGGACAATAATGACGCAGAATCGTGCGGAACTCAACCGTAATCTGGCCCAGATGCTCAAGGGCGGCGTGATCATGGACGTGACCACGCCCGAGCAGGCGAAGATCGCCCAGGACGCCGGCGCATGCGCCGTGATGGCCCTGGAGCGCATCCCCGCCGACATCCGCGCGGCCGGCGGTGTCTCCCGCATGTCCGACCCGGCCATGATCAAAGGAATCCAGGAGGCCGTGTCCATCCCGGTCATGGCCAAGGTGCGCATCGGCCACATCGCCGAGGCCCGCATCCTGCAGGCCATCGACATCGATTACATCGACGAGTCCGAGGTGCTTTCGCCCGCCGACGACGTCTACCACATCGATAAGAACCAGTTCGACGTGCCGTTCGTGTGCGGCGCGAAGAACCTGGGCGAGGCCCTGCGCCGCATAGCCGAGGGCGCGGCCATGATCCGCACCAAGGGCGAGCCCGGCACCGGCGACGTGATCCAGGCCGTGCGTCATATGCGCACGATGAACAAGCAGATCCACGAGCTCGTTTCCCTGCGCGACGACGAGGTCTACGAGGCCGCCAAGCAGCTCGCCGTGCCGTACGACCTGGCCAAGTACGTGCACGACAACGGCCGTCTGCCGGTCGTCAACTTCGCCGCTGGCGGTGTGGCCACCCCGGCCGACGCCGCCCTGATGATGGAGCTCGGCGCCGAAGGCGTGTTCGTGGGCTCCGGCATCTTCAAGTCCGGCGACCCGGCCAAGCGCGCCGCCGCCATCGTCAAGGCCACCGCCAACTGGCAGGACGCCGACCTGCTCGCCAAGCTCTCCGAGAACCTGGGCGAGGCCATGGTCGGCATCAACGAGGACGAGATCAAGACCATCATGGCCGCCCGCGGCGAGTGACGGTTCTTTCCCGGTCTCCTCTGTGAGGACATTGCCGTGAAGCAAACAGCGGAGCTGTTTGTAGGCAATGTGCGAGACGACAGTCGAGCCAACACAACGCGAACGAAGTTCGTCCGTAATTGCAGGACGAGCTGTCGGCTTTGCCGACTGAGGGGAGCGGCATGCAAAGAGGTAACAATGGTTGTAGCTGTTGAATACATATCCAAGGAAGAATCCGACGACGCCGAAACCGCGAAGCACGGCGTGACCGGCATCCTGGCCGTCCAGGGCGCGTTCGCCGAACACGCGGCCGTGCTGGACAAGCTGGGTGCGCCGTGGAAGCTGCTGCGCGCCGCCGAGGACTTCGACGAGTCCATCGACCGCGTGATCCTGCCCGGCGGCGAGTCCACCACGCAGGGCAAGCTGCTGCGTTCCACCGGTCTGTTCGAGAAGATCGACGCGCACATCAAGGCCGGCAAGCCGGTGTTCGGCACCTGCGCCGGTATGATCCTGCTCGCCAAGAAGCTCGACAACGACCCGAACGTGTACTTCGGCGCGCTCGACGCCGTGGTGCGCCGCAACGCCTACGGCCGCCAGCTCGGCAGCTTCGCCGCCACCGCCGACTTCGGCAAGTCCGTCGACGGCGGCAAGGCGTACATCGCCGATTTCCCGCTGGTGTTCATCCGCGGGCCGTACGTGGTCTCCGTAGGGCCGGACGCCACCGTGGAGACCGAGGTGGACGGCCATCCGGTGGCCCTGCGTCAGGGCAACATCCTCGCCACCGCGTTCCACCCGGAGCTCACGGACGACACCCGCATCCACGAGCTGTTCCTTTCGCTGTAGGAACCCCATGATGTAGGGGAAATCCCATGGTGTAGGGATTCCCGCATGATGTAGGGATGTAAAACGGCGGAATTCCGCCATTTCCCTAAAACCGCTCCCTACATCATGGGAACTTCCCTACACCATGGGCACTTGCCGCGCCGCATATCATGGTCCACAGGGTGCGGCGACGGCCCATGACACAAAAGGAAGGCGGCGGACATGCGACTGGAACTCAATCGGCACAGCAGCATGCCGATGTACCGGCAACTGGCCGCCGAACTGCGTGAACAGATTATCTCCGGCACACTCGCCGAAGGATACCGGCTGCCGCCCGAGCGCGAGCTCGCCGCACGCCTCGAAGTCAACCGCACCACCATCTTGCAGGCCTATCAGCAGTTGAAGGACGAAGGCCTCATCGCCTCCAAGGTCGGCAAAGGCACCTTCGTACTACCGCGCGGCGAGGTGCCGACCTCAGCGGCATCGCGTCCCACGGCAACGTCATCGGCGCCGATGACGGCACCATCGCCGCAATCGACGGCATCATCGGCATCGTCGCGTTCGGATGCATCGCAATCCACGCAATCTCCCGTACGACTGGCACGGCACGAGCTTCCGGAGACTACTGAACCGACCGTGGCGCGCCCGCCGTGGTCCGTATTGTTCTCCGACTACTCCAACCGGTTCACCTATCACGACATCGCCTCCGCCGAACGTGCGCAACGCGGCGACACGGTGATCGACTTCGCCACCGGCTCGCCCAACCCGGCCGACATCCCGGACGACCTCCTGCGCGCGGTGAGCATCGAGGCGTTCGCCTCGCACGAATTCGACGGCCAGCCCGAATCGCCCATAGAAGGCTTTGCGGAACTGCGTGACCTGCTCGCCGAACACATGCGCGACCGTGGCGTGCAGTGCGACGTACGCAACGTGATGGTGCTCTCCGGCTCCGAACAGGGCATCGACCTGTGCGTGCGCGCGTTCGTCAACCCCGGCGACTGCGTGCTGGTCGAACAATCCACGTTCTTCCCGGCGCTGCAGGCCTTCCGCTCCGCCGACGCGCGCATCATTGGCGTGCCCATGGACGAGCACGGCATGCGCACCGACCTGTTGGACGGTTACTGCGCGCGATTCCACCCCAAGCTCATCTACACCATCCCCACCTTCCAGAACCCCACCGGTACCACGATGCCGGCCGAACGCCGCAGCGAACTCATCGATGTGGCGCGTCGTTACCAATGCCTCATCATCGAGGACGACGCCTACGGCGACCTGTGGTACGGGCCAGCGATGGCGGATTCGCGTGATTTCCAAACCGCCGACCGAACCGACGAGGATATCGCCGAAGTCGAAGCCGCTCCGCGCGGAGGCGTCGGCCATATCGCCGCCGCGGGGAAAGAACGGCGCCCGATACCGCTCAAAGGCATGGAGAACGCCGGATACGTGATGTATCTGTCCACGTTCTCGAAGACCGTGACCTCGGGCCTGCGGACCGGTTGGATCGTGGCGGATCCGCATGTGATCAACCGTCTGGCGGGCCTGAGACGCATGGTGGACCAGCATACGAGCACATCCTCGCAGCGCATCTGCCTGGAACTGCTCAAGGAAGGCCGCATCGCCGAGCATGTCCGCACGTTGACGGCCTCATATCGGGAGAGGCGTGATGCGGCGGTCGCGGCATTGGAGCGGTTCGCCCCGGCCGGCATGCGCTGGACCGTACCGGAGGGCGGATACTACCTGTGGGCCGCGTTGCCCCAAGGCGTGCGCTCGCTGGATGTGCTGGACGCCTGCCGTGCGAAGGGCGTCACCTTTATGCCGGGCAGCGTCTTCGACGTCGATGAGATGGATGACTCCCACATCCGCCTCAACTTCGTGCGTCCGGCCGCCGCGGACATCGAGCGAGGCATCCGAATCATCGGCGAGACGGTGGCGGAGCTCTGAAAATAAGAAATGCCGGGTATGAACGCTGTGATCGCAGTGCTCATACCCGGCATTGTCGTTTGGAAGGATCCCTTATAGCGCGGATGAAACTTCCCGGCAGGCGGAAATGGGTCTCCTATCGCGGAGCTACTGATGCTCAGGCGAGCTGCGCAAGCAGCGTCGGCAGCTCGGCCATCGTGTCGATGACGGCGTCGGCCCCGGCGTTCACGAACGCGGTGCGGGCGGCGGCGCGGGCCTGTGCCTTGCCGGCCTCGTCCAACGCCTCGAACTCGTCCTGGCTCAGCGCCATCTGCGAGCTGCCCTCGGTCACGCCGATGGTGAACACGCCGGCGTTCTTGCCCTCGCGGATGTCGGAAAGGGTGTCGCCCACCTTGGCGGCGCGGCGCACGTCGGTCACGCCCAGCTTCTCAAGGTTCTTGAACACCATGTACGGGTAGGGGCGGCCGAAGCCGTTGGTGCCGTCCGGGCTGATCCAGAAGTCGGGGGAGTAGCCGTTCTCGGCGGCCTTGGGCACCACGATCTCCATCATCTTGTCCGTGTAGCCGGTGGTGGAGCCGATCTTGATGCCCGCCTCGCGCAGGGCGGCCACGGCCTCGACCACGCCCGGCTTCGGATCGGCGTAATTGTCGAGGATGGACAGCAGCTTCGGCTCGAAGTGGCTGTAGACCGCATCCACGTCAGCGTCGGTGGGGGCGGCGCCGTGGGCGTCCTCCCAGGCGCGGGCGATGCGGTTCATGTGCAGCATGGTGTTGATGTGGTCGTGCTTGAGCATGCCCATCGGCTTGCGGGTCTCGTCCATGGTGGGCGTGACGCCGAACTCCTTGAACGCCTCCTGGAAGGCGCGCACCGGCGCGAAGCAGCCGTAATCCACGGTGGTGCCGGCCCAATCGAAAATAACAGCTTCAAAACGGTTGGTCATTGTATTTCCTGGATTCTGTGAAATCGAGGTCGATGTTATTGTGTTTTTGCGGATTTTGGCTCCCCTCTCTGAGGGGAGCTGCCGGACGTAGTGAGGCTGAGGGGAGTGCGACGTGTAACTCCCCTCAGCCCGCTTCGCGGCCAGCTCCCCTCAGAGAGGGGAGCCAAGTAAGGGCTCGTATGATTGCACCGCCAAGCCGACAGAGCTCAGGCGACGAGCTTGACTCCGGCGGGGGCGGCGGCCTTGATCGGGGCGCCCGCCTCGTCCATCGCGGCGATGGCGGCCGGCACGGAATCGGAGCCGGTGGCGGCCTTGAGCAGTCCGCGCTCGCCCATGTACAGGGCCAGCAGCTCGGTCACCTTCTCGATGTCGTCGGTGTAGATCTCGCCGATGTTGCCCAGACGGAAGGTGTCCTCGTTGGTGAGCTTGCCGGGGTAGATGGCGTAGCCGCGCTCCTTGATGAACTCGTACATGTCGTGGAAGTCGAACGTGGTGCCCTCCGGGTAGAGGAACGTGGTGATGATCGAGCCCTGATGGTCCTTGAGGAACACGCGGAAGCCGAGCGCCTTCATACGGGCGATGAGCAGGTGGTTGTTGAGCGCGTAGCGGGCGGAGCGGGCCGGGATGCCGCCCTCGGCAAACATCTCGTCCAGCGCCTTGGAGAATGCGAGCACCACGTGGGTGGGGGAGGTGTAGCGCCACTTGCCGTTGGCCTTCTCGAGGGTGTTCCACTGGTCCCACAGGTCCAAGGAGAGGGAGCGAGCCTTGCCCTTGGAGGCCTCGAGCTTGGCCTTGTTGCAGATGATGAAGCTGAATCCGGGCACGCCCTGGATGCACTTGTTGGCGGAGGAGACCAGGAAGTCGATGCCCCAGTCGGCCACCGGGATATCCACGCCGCCGAAGGAGCTCATGGCGTCCACCATGAAGGTGCAGCCGTGCTTCTTGGCCACGGCGGCAACGGCCTTGATGTCGTTGAGGAGGCCGGAGGTGGTCTCGGAGTGGATCATCGAGACGTGGGTGATGGACGGATCGGCGGTGAGGTATTCCTCGACCTTGGCGGCGTCCGGGATGCGGTCGTACGGCTCGGCGTACTGCGTGTAGGCGATGCCGGCGTGGTCGCAGATCTTGGCCTGACGGTCGCCGTACGCGCCATTGGTGCACAACAGTACCTTCTCGTCCTTGCCGATCACGGAGGTCAGCACGCTTTCCACTCCGAAGGTGCCGGAGCCCTGCATGAGCACGGCGGTGTAGTCGTCGGCGTTCACGTGGGCCAGCTCAAGCAGCTGACGGCGGATCTTCTGGGTGATCTGCTGGTAGTCCTCGTCCCACGTGCAGTGGTCGAAGAGCATCTCTTCCTTGACCGTGCGGGTAGTGGTCAGCGGGCCGGGGGTCAGCAGCTTATATTCGTTTGCCATGATGGCGGTTTCCTTTCTTGGGGTTGCTGCGGCTGAGTCTAATCAGCTGTGTAGTTTCTGTAATCTTCTACGTAGTTTGTAAGGTGCAATCGGAGTGTCGTATGTAGTTCTGTATGTGATGGGGGTTGACGTGTTTGGTTGGGGTGTGTGATGCCTGACACACTCAAGGCCGTTCGGCCTCGCTCCGGCGCGTGCTCGCGGAGCGTAGCACACGCCTCCGCTGCTTACGGTCTGGCATCACACACCCCAACCAAACACTGCTCAATGCGCAACTTCAAAGCTGAATGGGGACCATGCCTATTCGCCCTGCGCCAGGCGCTTGCATTCGGACGAGAAGTCCTGATGCTCCTGCAGCAGGTCAACGGTCAGGGGCTTGGGGAAGGTCTTGGAACGCTTGGAGGCGTTGGCCGGGGCCTTCTCGCCCTGATAGAGCGGCGTCGGATAGGTCTTGAGCAGCTCGGCGCGGCCCTTGTCGATGATCACGCCGGCCATCTTCTGCGCCTTGGGGTTGGTCTTGGCGCCCTTGTCCAGCACGGCCACCGATTCGGTGAGCGAGTAGTTGCCCTCCTCGGGGTCCACATAGTCGATGGGCAGGCCCTTCTTCTTGTCCGCCACGGCCTGGTGACGCAGGCCGAAGCCGATCGCCACTTCGCCGGAACGCACAGCCTTCAAAGGCCCGGATCCGGACTGCTCAAGGTGCGGGCCGGCGTTGCGGTAGATCGCCGTGAGGATCGCGCGGCCCTCCTCACCGGTGCCGTAGGCATCCGCGATGGCCTGGATCATCAGCCAGCCGGTGGAGGAGCCCTCCATGTCCGGCACGGAGATGAGGCCCTTGTACTGCGGGTCGGCCAGGTCCTTGAAGCTCTTCGGCTCGGGCACGCCGGCCTCCTTGAGCGCGGTGATGTTCACGATGATCGCACCTTCCTGCGCGGTGGTTGGGGAGCGGTATGCGGGTGCCTTGGAGTTCTCGGAGTTGCCGAGCAGCTTGGAGCGTACGTCGGTCAGGTCGGCGAACATGTGGTTGCGCTCCTGCGCGGAATCCACGTAGTAGGAGCTCATGGTGAGCATGTCCGCCTCGAGGGCCTTGCCTTCGGCCAGCATCTTGCCGCCAAGCTCGGAGGTGCCGAAGCTCTGGATGATGTACTGGTTCTTGAAGCCGTTCTCGTCCAGGGCATGCTGGAAGGCCACCACGGCCTCGTCGTCGGCGTTGGTGTAGATGACCACCTGGCCGTTGGTGCTCGCGGTTGCGGTGGCGCCGAATCCGAAGCCGACCAGCAGCACGGCGAGCACCGCGGACAGGCCTGCGGTGAAGGCGTTGCAGGCCTTGCGGTTGCCGGAAGTCGGCAGCGGGAAGTCGGGCGTGCCGTTGTGCGCGGTCTGCGCGGCGGCGGTCAGTCGCGTATCGGCGGCGACCGTGGAGCGGGCGGCGGCCAGCTGCGGCGTCCTGACCGTCACGCGGGCGGCGGCCTTGGCGCGTTCGGCGGAACGGTCGCGCGTGGCGAAGGCGATCACGCCCTTGACCACCAGGTTCGTCACCAGGATGAGCAGCGAGAGCACGAACACGTCGTCGAACTTGGCGATGTGCTGCAGCGCGGAGATCTTGGTGGTGATGACCTGCGTGCGTGCGCCGGTGAGGAACACCACCGCGGAGATGGTCACCATCGCGTTGACGAAGTAGTAGCCGAACACCTGCAGGATGGTGGGCAGGGCGTTGGGCGTCACCACGCGCACGATGGTCTTGATCCAGTTGTCGCCCATGAGCTTCGCCGTGGTCTCCCAGCCGGCGTTCATCTTGGACAGCGAGTCCTTGATCATCTGGTACGGGGTGGCGAAGTAGTGGATGATGTTCGCGATGATGAGGATCCAGAACGTGTTCTGCAGCGAGGAGCCGGAGAAGGCGAACAGGAACGCGATGCCGAGCACCATGCCGGGCACGGTGTTGATGATCGCGCTGATCGCGTCCACTGAACGCTTGGCCCAGTTCGGCAGTTTGGAGCGGGAGGTCACCAGGCCCGCCGCGTAGGCGAACAGGCAGCCCACGATGGCGGTCATCACGGCCACGTACAGCGAGTTGGTGAACACCTGCGTCAGTTCGGAATCGGTGAACATGTTCGCGATGTGCGAGAACGTGGGCGTCACGTTGAACGGCCATTCGGTGACGAACGGGATGAGCAGGATCACCGCGAACACCGACAGCGTGCACACCAGCACCACCACGGACGCGATACCGCACAGCCAGTCGCGGCGCGGTCCCTTGGGCAGGTCCACCTGGCTGATCTGCTTGTAGCGGATGGCGAAGCGCTCCAGCACGGTCATCAGGATGATGGAGATGATCGAGGGGATGAGCATGAACACGGCGATCACGGCGCCGCGGTTGAAGTTCGGGATGGAGCCGAGCATCTGGTTGAACAGGGTCATGGCCAGCACGTCGTACTCGCCGCCCACCGAGGTCGGGATGCCGTAGTCGGTGAACGCCAGGAAGAACGACTGGATGAACGCCACGGCCATCGTGCCGATGAGCGGGCGCAGCACCGTGTTGAGGAACGTGGTCAGGGGCTTGTCTCCCATGATGTGGGAGACGATGATGAACTTCTTGTCCACGAACTGGAAGCTGTTGTTGATGAGCAGGAAGCAGGTGGGCAGCGTGTAGATCACGTAGCCCATCAAGAGGCCGTTGAAGCCGTAGATGTCGAACAGCTGGTGTCCGAAAAGCCTGGTGATCAGGCCCTGCTTGCCGAAGGAGTAGATGATGGCGAAGCCGTACGTGATGGTCGGCAGCAGCATCGGCAGCTGGGCGAGCAGTCCCACGGCCTTCTTGAACCCGGCCGGCACGTTGGTGCAGTTGATGGTGTACGCCAGCAGGAACGCGAGCAGCACGGCCACCAGGGCGGACGTGGCGGAGACGGCCAGCGAGTTGGTGATCGAGCGCACGAACTCGGGCCGCGAGAGCACGGCGGCGTAGTTGGAGAGCGTGGCCGAGCCGGATGCGGTGGTGAACGAGCGGATGATGACCAGCAGCATCGGCGCCACCAGGAACACGGCGAAACAGAATGCCACGATCGCCAGCAGCGTCCACAGTTCGGTCTGCTTCGGCTTGGCGGGACGACGCTCGTAGTTGACGATCTCCGGGCGGATGTTGGGCAGCTGCTTGCCCGCCTGAATCGATTCGACCGACATGTCAGGCCTCCTGACCGGCGGCGGCCGGCACGGTGGCGGTCTCGGACTGGGCGGCGACGTTCTCGGCGGCCTTGGCCTTCGCCGCGTCCTCCTCGGCTTCGTTGAACAGCGAGTAGATGTTGTTGCGCTTGACCTCGAGCTGGTGCAGGATGAACTTCTTCACGAAGTCGGAGGCCGGGTGCTCGATGATGTTCTCCGGCGTATCGTACTGGGCGATCTTGCCGTGGTTGATGATGAGCACGCGGTCGCTCATCGTGCAGGCCTCCTCCGGATCATGCGTGACCATGATGGTGGTGAGCTTGTACTGGTCCACGATCTGCTTGATCTTGGCCTTGATGGACTCCTTGATCACGCCGTCCAGGGCGGAAAGCGGCTCGTCGAGCAGCAGCAGCTTCGGCTTCATCACCAGCGTGCGGGCCAGCGCCACGCGCTGCTTCTGGCCGCCGGACAGCTCGTCGATGCGCTTGTTGAGGTGCTCCTCGAGGCCGAGCAGCGAGATCAGCTCCTTGATCTCCGCCTCGGAGGAGATGCCGGGGTTGTTGCGCAGACCGTAGGTGATGTTCTCGTACGCGGTCAGGTTCGGGAACAGCGCGTAGTCCTGGAACACGATGTTGAAGCCGCGCTTCTCCATCGGCACCTGGGTCAGGTCCTCGCCGTTGTACAGGATCTGGCCGCTGGTGGCGTCCGTGATGCCCAGGATGATGTTGAGCAGCGTGGTCTTGCCGCCGCCGGAGGGGCCGAGGATGGACATGATCTGGCCCTCTCCGAGCGTGAGGCTGATGCCGTTGAGGACGTGGGTGTCACCGAACGACTTGGTGATGTTCTTGAGTTCGAGCATATTTCGTCAACTTGCCTTCTGTTCGGGCCGCCATGCGTGTGCGATGGACGCGCGACGGCCCGTTATGGTGATGCCGTGCTGATCGCCGGCATCGTGATCGGTGTTCAGTTGTGAATCGTGATGTGTTTCAGTTATGGGATTTTCGGTTATCACGGCTGAACCTCACGCCGCATACCTCCATAGTCGTGCAGCGGCGGGCGACGGGAGTCTTACATCGAGGAAAGTTCGGGGAAGCGATGGTGAACAGCGAGTGAAACTACACGAATTACATGTAGTCGGCGTAGTTTTAGGCTCTGTTAAACCAAGATTGACATGCCCCTTATTCTTGGCTCCCCTTGTCAGGGGAGCTGTCGGCGAAGCCGACTGAGGGGTAGTCCAGTGGAATTCATGTCAATCTTGGTTTAACAGAGCCTAGTTTTATGCCTCGATGCGGTAGAGCCAATGCAGGACGTGCTTTCGGAGCCCCCTCTGAGACGAGCCGTCGCGTAGCGACTGAAGGGAGTCAGGTACGGCAGCCGAAGGCCGGTCCCGGCCGACACCGAACCCAACCATGCATATATTCATAATTTGCCAGCCATTCATCCTTCCGTAACCCACGCTCCGGTCAAAAAGTCGGGAGCGGAGCCCAGAAAGCAGTAAGCGTCTCGGCCGATTTCCGCGGAATCGGTCGGAAAACAGCACGCCGAAGCTACGTAATCGGCGGCGTGTTCCGATACTATTGACCACGGCAAAACGCTTGAAAACTCGGAGGAATCGATGCGGCGCATGCTGATCAAGCTGCTGAAAAGTGAAACGATTCTCATTGTCGCTTCGGTACTCGCCCTGATCTCCTGCTTCATCGTGCCGCCGGACGCCGACTACAAGGGCTACATCCACGCGAGCACCATCAGCCAGCTCATCTGCCTGATGATCGTGGTGTGCGGCTTCCAGCGCATCGGCGTCTTCCGCATCATCGGCTCCCGCCTGCTGGAGAAGACCAGCACCATGCGCGGGCTCGTGATCACGCTCGTGGCGCTCACGTTCTTCTCCGCGATGCTCATCACCAACGATGTGGCCCTCGTCACGTTCGTGCCGTTCGCCGTGGCCGTGCTCATCATGGCCGGTCAGGGCGATAAGACGATCCTGGTGGTCACGCTCATGACCATCGGCGCGAACGTCGGCAGCATGCTCACCCCGATCGGCAACGCGCACAACCTGTATTTGAAGGCCCTCACCGGCATGCCCACACTGGAGTTCCTCGGCATCATGGCCCCCTATTCCGGCGTGGCCGCCGTGCTGCTCGTGGTGGTAATCTCCGTGGTGTTCGGCCAGCAGGAGGTCGGCAACCTCGGCAACCTCGAAACCGGCGTGCTGGCGCCGGAACGCAACAAGCACCAGCCCGACGAGATCCGCATCACCGGTTACGGCGCGGGCTACGGCGGCTGGCGCACCGTGGTCTACACGCTACTGTTCGGCGTGTGCCTGCTGGCCGTGTCCGACGTGATCCCGCTGTGGCTCATGTGCGTGATCGTGGTGGTGACCTTCCTGTTCACCGACCGTCGCGTCTTCCGCTACGTGGACTGGGGTCTGCCGCTCACGTTTTGCATGTTCTTCATCTTCATCGGCAACATGAAGCGCGTGCCGGAATTCTACGAACTGGCGCGCTCGCTGGTGGGCGGCCACCCGCTCGAGGTGGCGGTGGCCTCCAGCCAGGTGATCAGCAATGTGCCCACCACCATCCTGCTTTCCGGCTTCTGCGACCAGTGGCGCGAACTCATCATCGGCACCAATCTGGGCGGCATGGGCACCCTCATCGCCTCGATGGCCTCGCTCATCTCCTACAAGAACGTCGTGCGCCAATACCCGGACCGCAAGGGCCGCTACCTCGCCATCTACTCCGCCGTCAACGTCCTCTTCCTCATCGTCCTGGTAGGCCTCAGCTGGATCATCGAGTAGCAGCGGACGTTTGACCATATCTCATGCAATGCAATGTGTCCCGCGCGGAACGATCCGGGCTGTTGCGTGATGTAGTTTTCTAGGCTCCCCTTGTCAGGGGAGCTGTCGGCGTAGCCGACTGAGGGGTAGTAGAGGAGCGGCCTGCGGCCGCGGAAAACCAGCATCGGCCGCAGGCCGATTCCTATCGGGAGATGACCAGCGTGACGCTGTAGGGGCGGATTTTCATGGCCAGTAGGGACGAGGGTGAAGGCAGCGTATAGGTTCTGGCGGTGCGTTCGATGACTTCGGTGGCCTCGCCGCGATAGCCGATGACGGTTTTCGCGTCCGGGGCGGCGGTCAGCGTCTCCACGTCCAGTCGCACCGGGCCGTGGTGTTTCGCGGTCAGTCCCGCGAGTCCGTGCGCGATCTCCAACGTCACGTCCACCGCGTCGCCGCCGGTGTTGACGATTTTGATGTACCGGTACGTGCCGTTGGCGTCCGTGTGGGTGCTGCCGGCGATATTCGCGGCGGTGGCGCAAGCGTGTGCGGTTCCGCCGTCACCGGTTGCGTCTCCGCCATCCGAACCGGTGACGCTCACGTACAGGTGCTTCGCCGTCTCGACGTTCTCCACCGTAACGTCATACGTTTCCGGCCCCAGATGCGCGGCGAACAGGCGCTCCACCTCGTAGTTCACCGTGGGATTCACATGCGCCGGATTGAACTCGATGAGGTTCTGCGCCCAGCCCTTGGCGGGGATGTGCGCCAGCAACGGCGCATAGGAGGTCATGCGCACCACGTCCGAATTGCGCTCGCATCCGGTCAGGAACGCGGCCTCACCCAAGGCGGAACGCCACGTGTTCGCTCCCTCTTCGGTCTGCGGCTGTCCGGCGAAGTAGCCATTGGCCGAATACTCGCCGAAGTACACGCCGGCTCCGCAACGCGGGTACCGGTCGAACCGTGTGGCCTGCGACTCGAACCATTCGGGGGAGTGATAGGAGTGTTCGTCCACCAGAACCGCGTCGCCCGTAGCCGAGCCGACCGCGCCCAGCTTGGGGTCACGCGCGTTGCCGGCGATGGCGCGGGCATGGTCCCACGTACGCTTCATGGCCGGCTGGAACGGGAACAGCCCCGCGCTCATCACGCATAGCATGTGCGGGTAACGCTCGTGGATGGCCGTCGAGATACGGTCGAACTTGGCCACGTAATCGGCGCCGAAATTCTCGTTGCCCACGCCGATCATGTCCAGTCCGAACGGTTCGGGATGGCCCATGTCGCGCCGGACCGCGGCCCATGGGCTTGTCTCGGGATCGCCGTTGGCGAATTCGATGAGGTCCAGATAGTCCTGCACCACATTCTGCCGGAATGCCGCCGAATCGATGTCCATATGCCGCGGGTCACGCCCCGGCGACTGGCACGCGATGCCGGCGAACAGCGTGGGCAGGGGCTTCGCGCCCAGATCCTCGCACAGGCAGAAGTACTCGTAGAAGCCGATCTGATAGCTCTGGCAGTAGCTCGACCCGTCCGGCATCTTGAACGACCACATCGAATACTGCGCCCTGCGTGCCTGCAGCGCGCCCACCGTATCCTTCCACCGGTATTCATTGCCGGGCGTCACGCCCTCCACGATGCAGCCGCCGGGAAAGCGCATGAACGCCGGATGCAGGTCCCCGATGGCCTCCACCAGGTCGCGCCTGAGCTTGCCGTACCGCCACTTCGGGTCGCCCGCGCCCCAGTAATCCGCGTCCATGACCTGCACCAGGTCCAAATCAAAGACAATGGGGGATGCGACGGTCGCGGCATCGTCACGACCGCCCGTGCCGTCGGCAGCTGCATCATTGATGCGAACGTTGTCCGCCGCATCGCCACTGCCGATACCGATGCGCAGCTTGCCGTAATCGGTCGCCAGACCATGGACCTGTCCCGTGACGCGCCACCATCCGTCGGCAAGGGCGGTGACGGTGGCGTCGTCTGCGGCGACGGCACCGCCCAAACCATCAATCGTGATTCGCATGGCATCGGTAAGCGGCCGGCCGGACCGGTCGACCACCGCGACGGACAGCACGGCCGCTTCGGACACCGGCCGGACGCACAGGCTCACGTCGTACGCATGCCCGTCCGTGATGGAAAACGCCGGCTCCTCGCCATTCGCGCCGCCGCCGTTGTACCCGAGGTTTTCGATGAACGCGGCGCTGGAAGCCGGCGCAGCATTATTGTCGGCTGTGCGAACGTTGTCGCCGGACATCGCATTATCGCCGCCGGCCTCATCGACGATGACGCGCGCGTACCGGCTGTGCGCATGGATCGGGGGAGCGGGGCAGGACATGGACGTGTCCACGATCTGGCCATGGGCGCCCCTGATTTCGATGCCGCAGCTGATGGCCGAGCAGCCGGAGAACCGCCAGAACCGCAAGGGATCGGCCTGCGTGCGCCACCGGTCCGCGCCGGCGAGCCGCCAGGTGTGATGGTCGAGATAGACGCCGTCGAAACTGTAGTTGTTCACCATGTTGGCGTTCAGACCGCCGTCCGCGCTGTGGTTGATGTCCTCGAAGAACACGCCGTAGAGTCTGCCGCTTGTGTGATGGGTGGGCGCACCCACGCTGATCCGCACCATGGCGTCAATTCTAGTGCGCCCGGTCCTCGCTCGGGGCCTGCCGGCAATGGGAAAGTTTCCCCACAGTTCATATTGCAGTCAATCCAATCCCGCGCATCCGCCGCCGGCAGCCGGTACGCTCGTAAAACAGAGATGACAAGACGAAGCATGTCAAGGAGCTGACCCGTGCAATCCTCGGTGGGAATACGTGAGCGCATCGACCACGTGTATCCGTCGCTCCGTCCGGCGGAGCGCTCCGTGGCCCAGTACATCCGGGACCACATCGAGGAGGCTGCCGACCTGACCGTGGGCCAGATGGCGGAGATCACGCACGTAAGCCAGCCCACGGTGATCCGTTTCGCCCGCAAACTCGGCTTCGGCGGCTACCGTGAACTGCGTTACGTGCTGCGTCACCCGGACGCCGAGCACAAGGTGGCGTTCAACCCGCTGGCCGGATTCGACCTGAACCCGTGGGACAGCGCGGACGACATCCCCGCCAAGGCCGTGGACAGCGCGAAGTCGCTCATCGACGAGCTGTACAGCGCGTTGGACGGCAAGGCCTACCGCAAGGCGATCTCGCTGATCGCCGAAGCGCGTTTCATCGACATTTTCGGCGTGGATAACTCCCTGACGCCGGCCATGGACCTGTTCACCAAGCTTGAGTATCTGGGACTGGCGTGCCGTCTCAATACCGATGCCTACCTGCAGCAGATCGGTGCCGGCCACCTCACCCATGGCGACGTGGCCATCGCGTTCTCCCACTCCGGCAGCTCGGCCGATACGGTCAAGGCGCTGCGGTTGGCGAAGTCGCGTGGGGTCAAAACCATCGCGATCACCAACGCCGTGGGCGCTCCCTTGGCCGGCTGGGCTGATGTAGTGCTGCTGACCGGGCGCGACTCGCATACCATCTACGGCAATGCGATCTTCTCGCGCGTGGCCGATACCGCGCTCGTGGACATGCTGTACATGGGCGTGATCCTCTCCGACTACGGCCGGTTCTCCACCGCGCTGGACGAATCCGGCCGCATGATCCGCGACCGCGTCTTCGAGGGCTGAGGCCGAGATCGCGCACTGAGCGGCCGGCCGCCGAGCCGGGGGAGAGACCGGCTTACTGCCCGGCCTCCGCGGCCGAATACGTGGTGGCCCGCGATTTGCCGCTCCTGACGACCTTGCCGTCATGCACCAGCCGTCGCAGAATCAGGTTGGCCTTGTCCTTGCTGAGCTGCATCTGGTTCTGGATGGACTGTCGGCTCATCGGCACGCCGCTGCCGGATATCAGGTTCAACGTGGCCTGTTCCAGCGCTTCGTTCGACTGGTCCATCAGCTTCACGTCCAAAGCCGACTGCGATTCGCCGGTATCCGTGGCCTCCGCGGCCATACCGAGCAGTTCCGTGTCGAATCCGCGGCCCAGCACCAGGATCTGCATCGGCGCGCATCCGATGACCCGCGCGCCCGTCAGGGCTTCGGAAGCCTGATCGGTCATACGCTGGATGGTGGGGAAGCGCAGCACGTTGGTATGGGCGTCGCTGGTGTCGCCCTCGGCCGGCGCGTCCTGCCGCTCGCCGGCGGTTCCGTTCGTACGCTGCCCGTCCGGCGATGGCCCGGAGCCCGCAGGAACCAGCGACGGCAGCACCAGCGCCACCGACGTCGGCCCGACGCGCAGCTGCGGGCTGACCGGCTGGTCCGCATAGGCGTCCATGATACGTTGCACGCCGGCGCCGCAATCCTCACACAGGCCAAGGTTCGCCAGCCGCTCGGCCAGCGCGGGATAGCGCGGCTGGCTGACCCCGTTGAGCAGGTCATTGATCTCCAGTCCCGCCGCAAGACCGCCGAGCGAGATGATCTCCAGCCGCGAGTCGAACACGTTGACGATCGTAGGACCCGAATAGCCGTAATCGCGGTGTTCCAGCGCGTTCACCAACGCCTCGCGCACCGCGACGGCGGGGAATCGCCCGTCCCCGTTCGCCCGGTTGAGCATCGCGCCCGCCTCGTCGAGCTGCTTGAGCAGCGAACCGGTGAACGTGCGGCGCTCGCGGATGGTGGTTTTGGCGTCGCCGTCGAACATGATGACCTTGGTCATGAACGGGCACTGGTCCGAAAGCAGCATGGACTGCAACGAATCCGTCGGCTCCGACGTGGTCTGATCCGGCACGTCCTGATTTGCCGGCTGCTGATTCGATTCATGCGATTTCGTCCCCATGTCTCGATGGTACGTACCCTTGTGTTGCGGACACGCGCAACACCGCGCAAATGCGCGTATCCGTTTCGTCCGGACGTTTCTACACCCCTATGGGTAGACTGGGGCAGGTTTGGCCCCGTAGCTCAGCTGGATAGAGCATGTGACTTCTAATCATTTGGTCGCCGGTTCGAGTCCGGCCGGGGTCACTAGTGAAACCCTTGGAATCATGCCGATTTCGAGGGTTTTTCTATTTGCGTTTTCTGCTTGTTTTCATCTCAAATTAACCAAAATCGACAGGGCTTAGGGTGCACGGAGGGTGCAAAGGCTTATTCAGCACCCTAAGCCCCGCGACACGCCGGAGGTGAACACATGCCGCAGAAAAGACGGAGTTTCGGAAAAGTCGTGAAGATGCGTTCGGGACGCTATCAGGCTTCCTACATGATGAACGGCGAGCGATTCAACGCGCCCGATACGTTCGGCAGCAAGGCGGACGCCGACGCATGGCTTAGCGATGTGCGAACGTCAATTAACCGCAATGAGTGGGTAGACCCGCGTTTAGCTGGTCAGACGTTCAGGGTGTACGCGCTGACGTGGCTCAAGGGGCATAAAGATAACCTAGCGCCCGGAACCGCACGCATGTATGCGGAACTACTCGATCAATTGTTGTTGCCCTTGCTGGGAGCGCTGCCGATGAATGATATAACGCCACTCGTGGTTAAGCAGTGGTGGGCCAAGATCGCGGAGATGTTCGAGGCTCGGGCCAAGGCCGGGAAAATGCCGAATAAGCGCAGCACGGGCAAAACGCGCGCGTCTCAGGCTTATAGGCTGTTGCACACGATCATGGCCGAGGGTGTGCGCGACGAAGTGATACGGCATAACCCCTGCGTCATCAAGGGTGCGGCCCGCGTCAAGGCGACGGAACGCAAGCCCGCCACCCTTGAGGAACTGGACAAGATAGCGGCGAACATGCCGGAGCGTTACCGGGCGCTTATCCACGTGGCGGCATGGTCGGGCTTGCGTTTTGGCGAGCTTGCGGGCTTGCGGCGTGCCGACGCGGTGCTTGTGGTCGATGGTTCCGGGGTGATCTGCTACCGGCTGAACGTCGATAAACAGGCATACCGGTTGGGCGGCAGGCTGTACGAGGAGGCATTGCCCAAGACCGACGCGGGCCGTCGCGTGGTGTATTTGCCGGCCCATCTCACGGACTTGCTTACGGCACACATGGAGAAGTTCACCGGGGCCGACAATGCGGCGTATGTGTTCGGCACGCGCAACGGTACCCCCATGACTAGCAGCACCGTAGGCAAGATGTTTCGGCGTGCACGTGTAATCGCCGGGCGTCCCGATATGCGTTTTCACGATCTAAGGCATACGGGCGCGACGCTGGCGGCCAAGGCCGGGGCCACTACCAAGGAGCTTATGCGGCGCATGGGGCATAGCAGCATGCGGGCGGCGTTGATCTACCAGCATGCGGCCGAAGAGGACGACTTGAGGCTTGTGGCACGTATGGACGCGATGGCGGCAGGTCTCGGCGTTGGTTCCGCGCCGGCCGTAGCTGTGCGGGTGAAGGGCGGTGAGTCTCTGTGAGCATGAAATCTCAGCCGATACCCGAGGCGTGGCGTGAAGCCGTGAACGGCTTTCTGGAGTATGAGAAGGCTCAGGGCATGGCGGACAGCACGTTAAACACACGGCGCATCCAGCTATGTCGTTTCGCGCGTATTACGGGCACGCCGCCCGAACAGGTCACGGCGGCGCAGATAGTGGAGGTGCTGGCGGCGGCCAAGGCGCAAGAGACGCGCCGCAATCTACGTAGTGCCTTGGTCACGTTCTTCTCATGGTGCTATCGGGAGGGGATACGCGGCGACGATCTGGCGGCAGCCATACCGAAAATGAAGATGCCGCGCCCGCACCCGAGGCCATGCCCCGAGGAGTACATAACCGAGGCGCTGGGCAAGGCCACGGAACCTGAACGGCTCATGCTGGCGCTGGCGGCCGAATATGGGCTAAGGCGCGGTGAGATAGCCCGCGTGCACAGCAACGACGTTATCCCGAGTGAGAACGGTTGGGCGCTCATGGTCAACGGCAAGGGCGACAAGCAACGCATATTGCCTATCCGTGACGATCTGGCGCAGCGTCTCAGGGCGGCGGATGGCTACGTGTTCCCCGGCCGGTATGGCGGCCATGTGGCCGACGGTTACGTGGGCAAACACATTTCTCGGCTGCTGCCCGAAGGGTGGAGCGCGCACAAATTGCGCCATCGCTTCGCCACCGTGGCCTATTCGCAGTCTCACGACATGCTGGGCGTGGCCCGCGCGCTCGGGCACGCGAGCACCAAGACCACGGAGCATTACGTGGCATTGCCTGAGTATGCCTTGTGTTCGCTGGTGAATGCGGCGGCCATGCAAGGCGACAAGGTGCGCATGGAACCGCCCAGCCGCCAAGACAGCCCCGCGCCGCCGCGACGGAGTAACGGCGATATCCGTTACCCGTATGAGGGCAAGAACGGCCGTGAAACGGCGCAGACCACGCCCGAGGCGGTGCGCATGGCGCTTATGCTCACGCTCTACCTTGCCGAGCACCGAGCGGGCGGGGCGCGCGAGTTCGATATCTCGGCGGAGTGGTTCGCGGAGCTGCACAGGGTGCGGGCCATTGGATACGCGCGGCGTTCAAGCGTGGTGCGGGCGGCGGCCCGCAGACTCAGCAAGGCCGGCATGGTCGATCTCGTACCCAACCACTTAGGGCAGATACGCGGCACTATCAATTTCGACGTGCCCACGCTCTGCGGCCTTGCCGGCATGCTGGCGGCCGAATACACAAGCAAGATAACCCGATAGGCACCACGCCACACGACGGGCCGATCTTACGACACAGCGCATAGAGATCGGCCCGCCATATACCGAAGACGGCCGCGCTCTACAACAATTAAAAATGATTATCAATATCTAATATGGGGCGAATGCCGCGGGAGGTGAGGCGGCAGGGAGTACGGCGGGCTGCCGTCATGTCCGGTAACAGCCGTTTTTGATAATGATTATCAAAATTTTTTTCTGAAGTTCGAGAGTAAGAAAAACTATGCGCGGGGTCTTTTCGGGGGAGGGCGTTTTAAAAAAACGGGCGGCCCGCCGCGCCGATTCCTCTCACTACGTTCTAACTAACTCTTACTCTCTCTAACTATCTCTTACTAGGGTGTATATCTGACATACACCATTAGGGATATTGAACATACACCATTGTGTATAACAGACATACACCATAGGGATTTTTATTATCCCGTTTGGTGTATGTCTGTTATCCCGTGAGACGTTGCCCCGACGTGGATTATCCACACTCCCAGTCGGGGTTATCCACCGCGATTAGGCACTGAGGCACAGCAACCGGCTCAAGGCCTTTTCGAGGCGTGAATCCGTCCCGGCATTGCTTGGCTATCTCTATGCCTAGTTCGTAGTGAACTCGGGCCGTTTCTTGCAGCAGCGCGACAACATGGCGACGTTCCTTGTAGCGCTCGGCTATCAATAGTTTGTATTCCGCCGTTCTGCCACGCCCGGCGTCTTGCGTTTGCTCTATCAGTCCGGCCGCGGCAAGATGCCGTAACGACTTGCCGATGTAGCGCACAGCGTTGGCCGGGGCCGTGTCAGGGTACATGTTGCGTGCCCACTTGTCACGGCTCCCGAAGAAGCGATAGACAGTCCACATGTCGCCGGACGTTTTCACATGATCGGCCATGTAATGCAGCACGAGCCAGTCTTTGAGCGTTACCACCTTGGGCGGATAGAACGGCATGAGGCTATCTATCATGCGCCCGAGGCTAGGGAGGTTCGCCATAACAGCACCTCCCGCCACTATCGCACTTGCACATGCCGTGAGTTCCGCTCGCTTGTCTCAAGGGCACAGGCTGACTCATATTCGCGGCTGGGGCATTCGCGTTTCTGTTGTTCGGGCAAGAAGCCCAAGCAGCGGTCTATGTGGTTTTCGCCATACTTGCGCACTAGCTTCGCGGGATTAGCGGTCAGCAGCACGAGCACCGTGTTATAGGTGTGGGGCTTTACCAATATCCACCGTTCGCGCTCCAAGCGTTCGAGTCCCGCCCGCAATTGCACGATCACGGGAGCATTGCGCCCACTGGTCAAATCAAAATGCCACGGCAACCCCACGAGGTGCGCCAACCTTGCATAGTCGAATTGCTGATAACCTTTCGTGCCCTTGACTTGCCGGGCGATATACAAATACAGCTCTTTTACTGCGTAATTCCTTAGCTGTCCGGTCTTGTGATCTATCGCACTACGCTTAGTCATCGCTCGCCCGCCTTTCCCATGGAGAGAATCGCGGCGGCGCTGCTGTGTTGCAGATCAGCGGCAGAAGACGCGGCGCGTCGGCACGGGCGAGGTGCCATGTCGGGGCTGGGATGCTGCATCGTGGTTGTGTGCGCTTCGATAAAGCGCTTGAGATCAGCCACGGCGTACATATTCCGGGGCCGCCCGGCCTTACCTGTACCGGGCACCTTGACCACAGGCAACACGCCGGTAGCCGTCCACCTATCCACGGTCACGGCTTCCACGCCGAGCATTGCGGCGGCGTTGGTTCGATTCACAAGCAAGGCGGGCACGCCGGGGACTTGCTTAGACATGGTTTTTACTCCCTCAAGTATGCGGGGGAGCGTCAGAACGTCATAGAGTCATGCCCTTAAGGCCGATACGCGGGCACGTCCGACACTATCCCCCAAGATTCACGCCATTGAGGGGTGATACTGAGGGGCGCGCGGCGCGAGTATGGCCGCGATAACCAGAAGAGACACAATGGGGGCAATATCGGGAGGTAGCCCAGTGTCGGGGAATTGCAGCGCGGCGAGCTGTTGCAGCACCGCAGCGAGCAGCATAAGGACAGCCAAGACGGACGCGGCGGGGGCCACATACGCCCGGCTATCGGACAGCATGCGCAGACAGTCGGCGCGGAGTTCAAGCAACCCAGCGGCGGCGTATTCCTCGGCGTACTGGGCAAGCGCCGCCAAGGCGTGCATACGCGCCCACTGGCGGACAGTTTCGGCCGGGGCGGGCGTTTGTCTTACTTCCAGCTTCCACAGGTTGAACAGTTCGGCGGTTTCCTCTGCCGTTAGCTGTAAATCGTCGTCAAGCACAAGTTCAGCGGCGGCGGTAACGGAGATGGAACCGTTAGCCATGCCGACGAACAGCGCGCAACGGCGGGCCATGTCGTCAAGTCCTGTCACCGAGGCAGTGAACAAGGCACCCGCGCGGCCGGGGGTGATCTTTCCTGTGGCAGTGTCGGCGGGGGCAATCTCGACGGATTGCAGCACCTTGGACAGTTGCGCCACGAGATCACGACAATGTGAACCGTGGGCCGTCCCGCCGTTTCCCAGCACGACGGCGTAAGCGATACGGCGTGTATCGCTCGGCGTGATCTCGTGCATGGTTTCCATGCCGACTAGACTACCCCGGTTTTTCTGCTGTAGTCCTCAGTTCGAGACTATGCGTAATGAATATTTTGAAGCGTAGAGGTGCACGGAGGGTGCAAGCGGTTGCAGCTCTAGCCGAAACCCGTTGTAAAATAAGGCATTACGGATGAAAAAGGCAGAAACTTCTAATCTCAGGGTCGCCGGTTCGAGCCCGGCCGGGGTCACTCGAAAGCCCTTGGAAACACTAGCCTCCAAGGGCTTTGGCATCTCTCCCGTGTGCCAGTCGTGTGCAATGCCGCTCCATGATGAATGCGATTGAGACTTCGCCTTTCCTGTCCAATCCGGTCCGATGGATGACGATTCGGCCGTGCCGCCGGATTTGGCCCGCGCCCGTGCTACGATGTGCCTCGTTGTAGGGCGATGATCCGTTATCAGCGGGGAGCCTTCGGAAGAACGGCGGCTTTCCTGAGTCTCATGAATCTCAAGGAATCCCAGGGAATCGCCCAGTAGAACCGACGGGATCGGCCCGAGACAGCCGAACGCAAGCGGTCGCGACCACCCGGGGCAACCCGGAAGGCATGCGGCAAGCGAGGTGGTACCGCGGTGGCGGGCGAACGAATCGTCCGGCATCGTCCTCGTAGCAGGAGCGACGACACGACGGTCGCCCCGGACGGAACATAAGGTTCCGGCTTCGAGGGCAATCGGCGAGGTTGCCGGCGGACCGCACGCGAACGGTCGGACCGGCCAATCGCACCGAAACGTCACCAATCGCCCCTGATGGACCACACAGAACCATTGAGGAGATCTACGGTGAGCGAAAACGTATATCCCAAGGCGAACGAGGGCGGCGAAACCGCGCACGTGGCGCCGAACCCCAGCTTCCCCCACATGGAGGAGACCGTCCTGGACTACTGGGACAAGGACGACACCTTCCAGAAGTCCGTGGAGCGCAACCCCTCCGGCGACCACAGCCAGAACGAGTTCGTGTTCTTCGACGGCCCGCCCTTCGCCAACGGCCTGCCGCACTACGGCCACCTGCTGACCGGCTACGCCAAGGACGTGATCCCGCGCTACCAGACCATGAAGGGCCGCAAGGTCAATCGCGTCTTCGGCTGGGACACCCACGGCCTGCCCGCCGAGCTTGAGGCGCAGAAGGAGCTCGGTATCGACTCGGTCGACCAGATCGAGAAGATGGGCATCGACAAGTTCAACGACGCCTGCCGCGCCTCCGTCTTGAAGTACACGCACGAATGGCAGGACTACGTGCACCGTCAGGCCCGTTGGGTGGACTTCGAGCACGGCTACAAGACCCTGAACATCCCGTACATGGAGTCCGTGATGTGGGCCTTCAAGCAGCTGTACGACAAGGGTCTGGCCTACCAGGGCTACCGCGTGCTGCCGTACTGCCCGAAGGACCGTACGCCGCTGTCCGCCCACGAGCTGCGCATGGACGCCGACGTGTACCAGGATCGCCAGGACACCACCGTCTCCGTGGCCGTCAAGCTGCGCGACGAGGACGCCTACGCCGTCTTCTGGACCACCACGCCGTGGACCGTGCCCACCAACTTCGCCATCGTGGTCGGCGCGGACATCGATTACGTCGAGGTCCAGCCCACTGAGGGCAAGTTCGCCGGCAAGAAGTTCTACCTCGGCAAGGACCTGCTCCCGCACTACACCAAGGAACTCGGCGAGAACTACGAGGTCGTGCGCGAGCTCAAGGGCTCCGAGCTGGCCGGTCGCCGCTACTGGCCCGTCTTCCCGTACTTCGCGGGCGAGAAGGCCGAGACCGAGGGCAACGTGCCCGGTCCGAACGGCTACACCATCTTCACCGCCGATTACGTCGACACCGTCGAAGGTACCGGTCTGGTCCACCAGGCCCCCTACGGCGAGGACGATATGAACACGCTCAACGCCAAGGGCATCAAGAGCACCGACGTGCTCGACGCCGGCTGCCGCTTCACCTCGCAGTGCCCGGAGTATGAGGGCATGTTCGTGTTCGACGCCAACCTGCCGATCCTGCGTAACCTGCGCGCCGGCGACGGCCCGCTCGCCCAGATCGACGAGGACAAGCGCGCCATCCTCTTCCAGGAGAAGAGCTACGTCCACTCCTACCCGCACTGCTGGCGCTGCGCCACCCCGCTGATCTACAAGCCGGTCTCGTCCTGGTTCGTTTCCGTGACCAAGATCAAGCCGCGTCTGCTGGAGCTCAACCAGCAGATCAACTGGATCCCGGAGAACGTGAAGGACGGCCAGTTCGGCAAGTGGCTCGCCAACGCCCGCGACTGGTCCATCTCCCGCAACCGCTTCTGGGGTTCCCCGATCCCGGTGTGGGTGTCCGACGACCCGAAGTACCCGCGCGTGGACGTGTACGGCTCGCTCGAGGAGCTGAAGAACGACTTCGGCGACTACCCGCGCGACAAGGACGGCAACGTCAACATGCACCGTCCGTGGATCGACAACCTGACCCGCCCGAACCCGGACGACCCGACCGGCAAGTCCACGATGCGCCGCATCCCCGACGTGCTCGACTGCTGGTTCGAGTCCGGCTCCATGTCCTTTGCGCAGTTCCACTATCCGTTCGAGAACAAGGAGAAGTTCGAGCAGCACTTCCCGGCCGACTACATTGTGGAGTACATCGGCCAGACCCGCGGCTGGTTCTACCTGCTGCACGTCATGGCCACCGCCCTGTTCGACCGCCCGGCGTTCAAGAACGTGATCTGCCACGGCATCGTGCTCGGCTCCGACGGCCAGAAGATGTCGAAGCACCTGCGCAACTACCCGGACGTGAACGGCGTGTTCGACAAGTACGGTTCCGACGCCATGCGCTGGTTCCTCATGAGCTCGCCGATCCTGCGCGGCGGCAACCTCATCGTCACCGCCGAGGGTATCCGCGACACGGTCCGCCAGGTCATGCTGCCGGTGTGGAGCTCGTACTACTTCTTCACGCTGTACGCCAACGCGGCGAATGGCGGGGCCGGTTTCGACGCCCGTCACCTGCGTGCGGACGAGGTGGCCGGCCTGCCCGAAATGGACCGCTACCTGCTGGCCCGCACCCGCCGTCTGGTGGAGAAGGTGGAGCAGTCGCTCAACGACTTCGCCATCTCCGACGCCTGCGACGCCGCGTCCGACTTCATCGACGTGCTCACCAACTGGTACATCCGCAACACCCGTGACCGCTTCTGGAACGAGGATGCCAACGCCTTCAACACCCTGTACACCGTGCTTGAGGTGTTCATGCGCGTGCTGGCGCCGCTCGCCCCGATGGAGGCCGAGTCCGTGTGGCGCGGCCTGACCGGCGGCGAGTCCGTGCACCTGGCCGACTGGCCGTTCGTGGTCTCCGAAGAGACTGGTGAGGCCACCGAGCTGGGCCGCGTGCTCGTGGATGATCCGAAGCTGGTCGAGGCCATGGAGAAGGTCCGCGAGGTCGTCTCCGGCACCCTCTCCCTGCGCAAGGCCGAGCAGATCCGCGTGCGTCAGCCGCTCGCCAAGCTCACCGTGGTGGTCGAGGACGTGGACGACGTGCGCGCCTACGCCGACGTGCTCAAGTCCGAGCTCAACGTCAAGGACATCGAGTTCTGCACCATGGAGGACGCCGGTTCCCAGGGCCTCAAGATCGTGCACCAGCTCAAGGTGAACGCCCGCGCCGCGGGTCCGCGCCTGGGCAAGCAGGTGCAGTTCGCCATCAAGGCCTCCAAGACCGGTGCCTGGCACGTGGACGCCTCCGGCGCCCCGGTGGTCGAGACCCCGAACGGCGAGGTCGCGCTGGTCGAGGGCGAGTACGAGCTCATCAACCGCGTGGAGGAGGAGAACGCCGCCGAGGCCGCGGCCTCCGTCTCCGCCGCCCTGCCGACCGGTGGTTTCGTGATCCTCGACACCGCCCTGACCGACGATCTGGTGGCCGAGGGCTACGCCCGCGACGCCATCCGCGCCGTGCAGGACGCCCGTAAGGACGCCGGTCTCGACATCGCCGACCGCATCGCCCTGACGCTGACCGTGCCGGCCGCCGACGCGCCGAAGGCCGAGCAGTTCCGTGACCTCATCGCTCACGAAACCCTCGCCACGTCGCTCGACATCAAGGCCGACGATGCCGCCAAGGAGCTGTCCGTCGAGGTCGCCAAGGCCTGACTGATTAGCCACTGACGGAGCTATATGCAACAAGGTGGGCTTGAACCGCAAGGGTTCGGCCCACCTTGTTTTTGTTTTGACCAACCTTGGCTCCCCTTGTCAGGGGAGCTGTCACGCGCAGCGTGACTGAGGGGTAGTAGCCGCGGCCAAAGCCGCGAAAACCCGCGGGCGTAGCCCGTCCGTAATTGCAGGACGAGCTGTCGGAGCTGACAGGGTGTGATCAAACCAGGTCATGCTTGGTCCTTGGCTCCCCTCTCTGAGGACACTGCCGTAAAGCAAACAGTCCAGTGGACTGTTTGTAGGCAGTGTGCGAGCCGATAGGCGAGCCGGAAACCCGCGGGCGTAGCCCGTCTGTAATTGCAGGACGAGCTGTCAGCGTAGCTGACTGAGGGGAGTCGCTGTACCAATAAACCCCCACCCCACCTGACACATCCCGCCAAATAGTCAATTCCTCTAACAAAATTCCACTTGCACAAACGCCCTGCATATTCATTGCAAACACGCATTCTCCTTTGACAAACCCTCCTCAAGGGGGGTATAAGAACCTAATAGAGAACGAAGTGCGCCCGCGTTTGTGAGCGCTCACGGACGAGCGCTGTGGTGCTAGCGCGTGGCAAAAAGGGCAGGAGGAAGCCGAAACATGCCGATGGTCATATCGGATGCTTCCACAAGCGCACCAACCGCCCTCACCACACCCCTTCACTTCGGCATCACGGCGATCACGAATCGAACCCGCCAATTCGCAATGACGGCGAACACCGGTCCGACTAGCATCCCGCGAATCACCGGACCTGATGTTTCGCGCGCACGAAACCGCCGCATCCCCAGATATCGGTTCCACTCCGAGACGCCGACGAAACCACCCGAACGCCGATATAACGACGCACCCGACAGCACATCCAAGACAGACATGAACAGCACGACGACCAAGGCCGCAGCCATGGAAGGACGCAACCAATGAAGCGCAACAACAAGCCCAACAAGCGCTGGATCAAACTCGTAGGCGTACTGACCGCCGCCGCCCTGGGCCTCACCTACGCCGGTTCCGCCCTAGCCGACGACTTCACCCTCCCCGGCACCACCTCCAGCGATTCCAGCACCGGCACCTGGGCCGACCAGGCCGACGGTGATGTCTCGAACGTGCCTGACGACGGTACTGATAGCACCGACGGCGATACGGACACTGGCAACACCAACGCGGATGGCAACGTTTCCGATGATTCTAATGACAACAACACTCCCGCTACACCTCAGGTGGTCACGCCCATCGCCAACTGCGATAACGTGCAGGACTGGAGCACCCTTGCCGGCTGCGTGACCAACGGCCAGTCCGGCCTCGTCACCATCACCAAGACCATCGACGTGCCCGCGGGTGGCGCGGTCGCTGTGTCGCAGGGTAATGTGATTCTCACCGCCACCACCGGCAACCAGCCGGCGCTCACTGCCACCGCTACAAGCGGTAACCTCGATGCGTTCTTTGTGGTAAACAACGGCGCCACCCTCACTGTTGGACAGGATGCGAATGACGGCGGCTTCTCCTACAAGAACGGCAACCGTTGGTTCGCCTACGTGAATACCGGTGGCACCCTCACCGTGAACAACGGCACGTTCGACGGCAACAACACGACTGCCAACACGAACCGTACCCAGGGCACGCTCGCTTACATCAACGGCGGCAGCGTCGTCATCAATGGCGGCACGTTCTCCAACAACAAGGCGGAGCGCGGTGGCGTGGTGTACAGCGACACCGGCGATATCGCAGTGCATGGTGGCGAATTTTCCGGTAACGAGTCCACTCTTGCCGGCGGCGTGTTCATGCAGAAAAGTCCGACTGGAGTGATGACCGTGGATGAAACGGTCGGCAAAGTGAAGTTCTCTAACAATGTGAGTTACACCAGTGGCGGCGCTATCCACAGTGATGGTACCTTGACTATCAGTGGCGGCGAATTCAATGGCAACAAAACCGAAGCAACCAACGAGAAGGGCAATGGTGATGGCCAGGGTGGCGGTGCCATTTCGCAGGACCAAGGCTCCACCACCATCACCGGTGGCACGTTCACCGGCAATGCACAGACCTTCACGTCGGATGTACAGTGCACGAATGACAAACCGAACCCGTGCCATAGATATCGTAGCGGTGGCGGCGCCATCCGTCTTGATGGTGGTTCGCTGATCATTGTGGGTGGTGTGAAGTTCACCCAAAATTACTCCCGTACCTATGGTTGGGGCGTGGGTGGCGGCGCCATCTATGTTCAGGGTAAGCTTTCCATCCGCAATGATGACCGTGGTAACAAGCCGTTGTTCGATCACAACTGGTCCGGCATCTATGACCATCAGTACATGCAGGATGCGGGCGGCAACGATTTGACCGATGACAACGGCAACAAGGTGATTCCCAATGGTGGTGCCGGTGGAGCTATCTTCGTACAGGATGGCAATTCCGAGGCGTTCTTTATGGGCGGCAAGTTCACTGGTAATTCCTCTGGCTATCTAGGCGGAGCCGTTTATACCGAAGAGCATTCCACGTCGTACATCGCTAAGGCGGTGGCATATTCTAACACGGCCGGTCACTTTGGTGGTGGTTTGTGGTTGTGCCCTTCTGGTATAGGCGAAGCGTCCAAGGGTGGCAACATCGCATTGTTTGATAACAGCGTGAGCAAAGGCACCGATCCGAATACAGAGAACCAGAATCCGCTCAAGGGTACGGATCAATACACAAAGGATTCCGATGGCACCGAGGCAGGTGCTGACTTCGCCATCATGAATCCGTACCATAAAAGGAATTCGGGCATCACAAAGTCCAGTTTTGTACTGATGGATTCATGGTTCACCGATCGTACTGAATCCGCGGTCACGTGGTATCACGATGGCAGCCCGCTTAGGGATGCCAGCGGCTATGACGACGCCTATCAGAACAGTGTTCCCAATCAAGGCAGCAACCGTAACCTTGCCGTCAGCAAGAAGGGTGGTCGCTATGGCGAGGTCGTTAATTCGACGATTGATGGATACGTTGATCACGCCAAGGACCTGAAGCTGGGGCTGGAAGGCAATACGTCGGCTGAATATACAACTACCGGCGTCGCGCTGAAGGCTGTGGTAACCGGTAACGCTGCTCAACAGGCGTCCAAGAAGTCCGCTGCCAAAGCCGCGGCTGCGGTGGAAATGACCGGCAACCAGGCTCGTCTGTCCGGTGGCGCATTCGGCACCAACGGTAACGTGAAGTTCTCCTCGCCGTACACGGCTTCGTGGAGCAAGGTGAAGAACAATGCGGATGGAAGTACACCCACCACGGCCACTAAGGACAATCAACTCGCCGGCTCCGAATGGCTCATCGAAACCAAGTCCGCGACAATCAAGGTGAAGAACGGTGATGGCACCGCCAACACCACTGACGTAACCACTATCGGCGGCCCGTTCGACCCGAACTTCTACCCGAAGGTGTGCACCGCCGACCAGCTCGCTGCGGGCGACTGGGAGAACGGCTACTGCTGGAAGGAAGAGATCGACAGTAACGGCAACGTGACCAAACGCTCCGCCATCGTCAAAGACAACACATCCAACGACGCGGACGGTAACGTGAACTACGCCGGCTTCGACAACAATCCCGACGGCGGCGGCTTCGATATCAACAACCTCGCCAACGGTAAATACACGGTTACCGAATACAAGGCGCCGGCCGGCTATAGCCCGTCCTCGAAGAAGTACACGTTCACCGTCGGCAACGCGCAGGCAGAATGGTCCGACGGAAACGGCGACCTTGGCGTCGAAGCGGTTATCGGCAACACCGTGCTGCCGGGCGTCTCGTGGGGCAAGATGGACGGCGACCATCCCACTGAGGCGGTCAAGAACACCACTTGGACGGTCACGCCCATCGATCAGAACGGTACCCCGTACACGGTGAGCGATTGCGTCAAGCAGACCGCGAACGGCATCGCGTGCGAAGACGCAGGCAACGCGAACGCCCCGACCAACCATGTGCTCTCCGACCATAATCCTGATGCGGGTGTATTCACGCTGGAGAATCTTCCTGCCGGTCGGTACAAGCTGGAGGAATCCAAGACGCCTGACGGCTACTGGAAGTCCAGCCGCATGACGGCCGAGTCGTACTACTGGTTCGATATCGAGCCAGGCGCGACCAAGACCGCGGCGCTCATGTACCACGACGGCTCCGTTAAGCCGGCAACCAATACGGAAGTGACGAGCAAGGTCATCATCAACCAGCAGCCGAACGTACTGTGGAGCAAGGTGGACGTACAGAACGTGAATGGCAACGCGCTTGACGGATCCGGGTGGACGATTACAGGTCCGTACGCGGACGCCGCGGGAACGCATGTGCACGATGCGCAAGGCAATGACCTGACAGTTACCGCCCCGGTGGCCGATTGCAAGAGCGAGTCCGGTGCCACTACGCCGTGCTCGTCCGGGCACAACACCGTGGATACGACCGGCAAGATTGCCAAGATCACCGCATACGCCGACCTCGACAATGCCGCCGGCAAACTTAAGGTCTCCGGCTTGGCCCGCCCGGCGTCCAGCACAGCCGGCGCGTATACGTACGAGCTGAAGGAAACCAGGGCGCCCGAAGGATATGTGCTCTCTGGCCTCACTTACACATTCAAAATCGAATACGAGCAGCCAGCACAGGGCACCATCATCCAAGTGAAGGCGCCTGACGGCGCGGGTTCGATGCAGGTGCAGCATGGTGACAATGACAATCTCAACCTCATTCCGAACGCGAAGCCCATCTCGCAGCTGCCGCTTGCCGGTGGCGACGCCCGTAGCTGGATGCTCATTGGCGGTGGACTGGCGTTGATGGCGGCGCTCGCCGCGTTGGCGACGGGACGGGTGAAACGTCGTGAGCTGTGAATGACGGCGTTTCCATCAGGCGATTGCATGAGCCGTCGGTGATGGAAGCGCGTCGGCCGGCATCCTCCAATCAACGGATGCCGGCCGCAAACCCCAATACAGATTTTGCGGATCATGGAGCCACAACGGTGCCAGTCTCCGCGATCCCAACAGAACATCGAAAGAACAAACAAAGAAGAAGGAGTATCTCATGCAAATGAGAAAACTGTTCGCCGGCCTAGCCGCCGTTGCCACCCTGCTCGGTGGCATGGCATTCAGCGCCACCACCGCCAATGCGGAGGATGACCCCGTGACTAACGATGGCATTATGTCTGTTGCAGCTGTGCCCGACGGAACTACAGTGAAGTTAGAAGGGAAGAACGTTACTGCGGCGGGAGATGAGTTCAAGGCCAGCGTTGATCCCCAGACCCAGGAGGGGTTACGTCAATTTGCTTATTTGAAGTTGGCGGGCTACACCAAGGATACTAACGGCGAATATTATCTGACTTCAGCATTGACTTCTAATCAGTTGGAAAAGCTGAAGGCTGCATTCGTTGCTCTCGGCTATGACAGTGATACCAACCCTATCAAGGATCCTTTTACCTGGTTGGGTTCCCAGAATGCTGACTATTTCGCACAGCATCAGGAAACCGCTTGGCGTAGTTTCATTGAGGCTGTCAACACGCAACTGGGTACTGACGCTACGAATATTACTACTGAAACGCTCAATGGTGATGAGCTTACTCTGGATTTGGATTCTCAGGGTCTGTTCATGATTATCGACAAGAGCGGTGACTACAAGGTCGAACGGGAGAAGTGCCCGGTGGTGTATCACCAGATCAAGCCCATTCTTCTGGGCACCAAGTTGAGCAATATTACCGGTGGCGAGGGAACCATCACGGTTGCGCTCGGCAAGGACGGTGCCTCTAACGTCAAGCAGGAGCAGACCACCAGCTGCACCACCACCGGCCAGTTCACGAAGGTCGGTTCCAAGGACAAGGATAAGAACGGTCTGTCTGGTGCCGTCTTTGACATTTACAAGTGGACCGGTGCCGATGACCCCACTGCTGAGTCCTTCACGGATGACAATATGACGGATGCCAATAAGATTGGTACTATTACCACTGAATCTAATGGTATTGTGAAGCTGAATAACTTGGCTCCGGGCACCTACTTGGTGTACGAGAGCATTGTCCCTGACGGTTATCTTGCCAAGTTCCGCGCCAAGCTCATTGTCAAGGTGACTGGTGATCCCACGGATCCCGATGCTTCCCTGTCGGTGTCTATCACTGACCCGACCAAGAGCGGCCTTCTCACTGGTGCTACCGGTAATCAGAAATACGAGAACATTACTTCAGTCACCGAGCTCCCCAAGACCGGTGCCGAAGGCATCGCCCTGTTCTTCGTGGTTGCCGCTCTGCTTGCCGGCGCTGGCGTGACGGTGTTCCTGAAGTCCCGCAAGACCAAGGCCATGCTGAACGCCTGATTGACAATCTGCGGATATAGATAATCCGGCATAGCGTAAGGTGGGTGCATACCGTATCGGCATGCACCCACCTTTGTCTTACGGGCGTTTTTAGTGCGGCCGTCGTGCAGGTTGCTTGTCAGGCAGCCCTCCGCCGCAAATACTCCCGCAGGAACGGCACGGCGAAATCGACCTCTCCGCGTTCGGTCTCGCGTATTACGTAGGCATCGAGCAGCCTCTTGCGATAGGTGGAGGCGTAGTTGGGCGTCTTGCCCATGCGTGCGGCGACTTCGGCGGTGGAGACAGGGCCCTCGAATTGTGCCATGGCGGTGAGGTATGCCTTGTCGTTCCCGGATAGTCCATGTAGCTCCGGGATACATACGGCGTTATCGAGATCTATTCGTGCTTCGGCTATGCCATTGGACACATCGTCATCGTTGATGATGTCTGAATCGCGCAGATCAGCGGCATCCCAAATGTGATACCCGACCAGCTGGATCATGTATGGATATCCATGCGTGGCCACGGCTGCGGTGTGCAGCTGCTCATCGTTGATGGTCATTCCGGAAGACTGGAAGGTTTTGGCAAAAGCGTCGCGTACTTCCTTGATCGGCACGTCGGTAAGCACGTTTGTTTTCGCGCGGCGCAGGAACGCGATCACCTCATCGTTGAACAAGTCGGATACCATCTGAGGCAGCCCGGCGAACACAATGGCTATGTTGCGACGTTCGCGGATCTGATGTTGGATGGCGGTCGCGATGGCAATCATGTCCGAACGATCCGCGGCTTGCGTCTCGTCAATGGAAATAAGCAGACCGGCGTGGTGTTTCTCCAATGCGTCAATTCGTTCGGCCATGGCCTTACGCAGGGTTTCGGGCATACGTTTCGGCGAGAGCTCCGCCTCACCAAGACTCAGGCTGGTTCCGGCGAAACTGAGCGACGGCTTGATGGTGAGTCTGTCCAGCAGACCATCGTGATTGCGCAGTTCATTGACCAGACGTTCGCAAAGACCCTCGGAAGCGGTTTCCTCAATGACATCCCATTTGCGTTCGCGCGCCTTGTCTTCGAAGACGGTGAGCATCACCGTTTTGCCTGTGCCGCGTGCGCCAGTAATGAGCATGATGCGGCCCGGTGCGCCCACGCCGTTGTCAAGACCCTTCTCGAAGTCGCGTATAACCTTGCTGCGACCGATGAGTAGTGGTGGTTCTCCGCCTGCGGTTGGTTTGAACGGATTTGCAGTGGTTCTCATGGGCGTGCTCTTTTCCCCGTCGCCTTTGTCATTCCTCAAAATCAAAAATATCAAAAAAATAAAAAGTTTCAAAAATGGCGGTGGCGGTAAGCTATCGAGCTTTGCGAAGTGGCGGCGAAGTCGATGCGGTCCTCTCCCTCAAAGTTCACCGTATGGCCATCTTGTGGTCCTGCGGTTCCCCATATCCGCTCTGATAATGGAATGCAACAATCGAGGGGAGAGGGAAATCACATGACGCAACCGTCCGAAAACCCGGCATTGGGCACCGCGCGAAAGCTGGTGCACCCATTGGAATCGCCGATCTGGCTTACCGGCACGAACGACGTGGCGCGCGAATCGTTCGCGGCGGGCAATCGCAACGCCTTGGGCAATGCGGCCGGCATCGTGATCGGAGCTGCGGCCGCGGTCGGGTGCGTCATTGCGGGCGCGGACAGAATCGTCGGCGAAGTGGGCTCCATGTGGGTCACGAACCACGGCGACGACGCGCATGTCAGCCTCTTCGCCGCGAACTGGCGCAACATCGGCGTCGGACTTGTGTTTCTGCTGTTCTCCGTCGTCGCGGTGATTCTGGCCGTGGAGTGCGTGCGCGCGGAAATCAGGTGGAGTCGTATCCACAAAGCCTCGCTGAATCCGGACGTCGTGGGCGTACGGACCACAGGATTCCATGCGGGAGACACGGTCGTGTTCCCGGACGACACGGACAACGACGGCGACCCGGTCAAGCATCCGCTCACCCACATCGTCTTCCGGCGTGACGAGGCACCGCGCACGATCCGCATCTCCGCGTACCTCCGGGCGGACCGGTGGGAGGAGCTGTTCGGCCCGGACCCCTTGGCCGACTGGCGTCACCGTCATCTCATGGCCTGGCTCACCCTCTCCATCGACGGCGATCGGCTCGGACTCATCGGATTCGACCCCATCCCTCCCGAACTGGTCAAGGAGGCGTATTCCTCGCGGTCGCTCCCGGACGAACTGGCGGCGGGGTCGGGTCCGCTACTCAGACGAACCGTCGGCGGACACTACTTCGTGGATGCCGACCTTGCTGGAACCGTGCGCAGACATTAGTCATTTTGGGCTTCATTGAGCGTTCGTCGGGTCTGTGCGGAACGTTCTGCGAGTCTGCAATGGACGACGGGTTGCCGGGGTCGGCACAAGACGGGCGCCGGTTTGCATCGGCGTCAGATGCGTACCGGTGCTCCGCCGGACCTGCCCTATGCCAAGCGCGCCCCTTATGCAGTACACAATGGTGCACAACAGTACGCAATGGTGTACATCGGTGTACATCGGTGTGCATTCGTGTAATTTGGTACGCATTCGTGTGCGATGGGATGGCGCGATGTCCAGCGGACTTTCAGGAAGGCGTGAGGGAATTCGCCGTAACCTGCATCGTTATGCGAAGGTTCGCGCGGTTATATATGAGTGTCGGCAAACGAAAGCGAACCGGCGGGATTTCCGCAGAATCTCATAACTGAACGAACCTTTCTTCTTCCTCTTCTCTTCCCTCTCTCCGGGCCCGGTCTCATCAGCCGGGCCTTTCCTTTGCTCCGGGAGTGCATCCGGTGAAATGCAAAGTAATCCACAACACGCCGATGATCGGGAAGCTGCATCCACATAGGCCGGTTCGGCTGGACGCTCGCATACGCGGGCGGTTAGCGTCAGGCGCATGAAGACGCATCGCATCATCACGGACAAACTTGCGCAGGCACGGCAACGGGGCAGTTGCGTGTTCGCGGCCAATGAAGCTGAGGGGCAGGCGCTGAGACGCCGTGTACGCGCCGGTGAGTTGGCCAACCCGTATCATGGCGTGTTTGTCGACGCGCAATACTGGAACACGTTGAACGGCACCGAACAAGCTTGTCATCTTGCACGGTGCCTGGCCGAGCGCTACCCCTCGTGGGTGTTCGCCGGTCCTACGGCTGCCGCTTTATACGGGTTTGACCATCAGTGGTCGATTCATCGGTCGGGACTGTACCTTGCCTCCAGCGTGAGGTCTCGCTCCAGTTCGAATGGGGTGCATCACATCTTCATGCCGTCGATTCCTCTTTGCGAAACGCAGGGTGTGAAAGTGACCTCGGTGAGTCGGACATTGGTGGATTGCGCGTTGATCCTGCCGTTCGCCAATGCGTTGCCCATTTTCGATTCGGCGTTCAGAAGAGGCAGTTGCGCCGCGGATGGTCTTCGCTCCCTTTGCGCGGAGCTTCACCGTGACACTTCCGCGGCGGATCGGGTGCTGCAATATGTGGATCCACTGAGTGAGAATGGCGGTGAATCGTTGGCTCGGGCGGTGATGATCGAGGAGGACTTCCCGGTGCCGCAACTGCAACGGGTGTTCGCCAATCCCAGGAATTCGAGGGAATGGTATCGGGTCGACTTCGCTTGGCAGTTCCCGGGCGGATACACGGTTGTCGCCGAATACGACGGCATGGCCAAATACTCTGATCCCGCGATGACGGGCCGTCGTTCCATTCAGGCCGTAGTCAATCAGCAGAATGACAGGGAACGCAAGCTATATGAGTGGGGTGTGAACCGCATAGTTCGCCTTAGCTATGACGATGTGGTTCAGAGGTGGCCGTTGGTCGACAAACTGACTGGTGCCGGTTTGCCTCGAAATATCCAGGCCTGAATCAGGCGGTGTCAGGATTTCCGGGGACCTCGGTGGATTCTGGCTCATGCGGAGGTGGTCTGATGCTAGAAGAACGCGCCTTCTAGCATCAAATCGTTGCAATCCGGCTTTCCGGCGATTGTTTGATGCTACAAGGTGATTTCTTCTGGCGTCAAACGTTCGCTAGGCCGCCGGATTGCGATGGTTTGATGCTAGGAAAGCATGTCTTCTGGCATGAAACGTTCGCGGGGCCGACGAATTGCGATTGTTTGAAGCTAGAAGGGCGTGTCTTCTATCCTCAAACGTTCGCTGGAAGGCTGTTCCGAGAGCATTTGAATGTGCGGGAATGCGTGTTCTGCGTCCATGAGGTTGCGGAACGCTGATTTTGCCGACGGGGGTGCGACGATGCTGTACTGCTAAGACAGCGTGAGCGTTGAAGGAATTCGTTTGTGGGGGATGGGTGGTAATTGAGCTTGTTTTGTCACGATCTGGCCATGCACGCCATCGGTCGTGACTGCGATTCCTAACACGCTTCGTCGCAGAGAGACACGCCGATTTATCGCTAATGAAAATGATTCTCAATATGTGTTATGCTGTCTTCCGGTAACAGCCGAAAAATTCCGCGGTCGCGAGAGCCACGCGGGTTCAGAAGACCGGAAGAGAGCATCAGGCAGTGCTCGCCTCTTCAAGGTCTTCGGAGCCGCTTAGGGCAGGCCGCCCCAAGGTCAAGCGGCTGCGGCGGCACTGCTCGGTCCGCTTCGGAGAAGTTCGGGGTAAGTTGACGGCTGCCGCTGACTGGTTTATCGGGGCTTCGACACGGCCCCGGTGGGCTGGCCGACGGGAACGCAATTGCGGTTGTGGTCCGTGCCTGCCAATTCGGGGCGCGCCCTGATGTCGGCAAACGGAACGGTTTTGGCCGCCCGCGGCATACTTCGGTCGTCGGCGGGGCGATTACCAGCGAAATCGCCGCAAACAGGCCGGTCATTAACAGACCGATTAGAGAGGAAAACGATTATGTCTATCAAGTCCCATACCAAACGTGCGCTCGCCGGAATCACCGCGACGGCCGCGCTGCTGCTCACCGTCGCCGCCTGCGGCTTCACCGGGACCGCTGGAGGCGCCACCCGGTCCGGAACCGCGGCATCCGGCGCTGGAACGACGGCCGCCGACGGCACCATCGCGGTCGTCGCCTCCATCAACCAGTGGGGCTCCGTGGCGCAAGACCTCGGCGGCGAACACGTCACCGTCACCAACATCATGACCAAGACCAACGTCGAGGCGCACGATTACGAACCCACGGCCAAGGACGTGGCCAGGTTCGGCAGCGCGCAAATCGCCATCGTGAACGGCGCCGACTACGATCCGTGGGCGTCCAAGGCCGCCGAGTCCACCAAGGCCACGCTGGTGGACGCCGCCGAAACCACCGGCATCAAGGAGGGCGACAACCCGCACGTCTGGTTCTCCGCCAAGGCACGCTCCGCCGCCGCGGACGCCATCACCGCCGCCTACCAGCAGGCCGACCCCGCCCACAAAGACGATTACGCCAAGCTCAATCAGGACTGGCATGCCAAGGAGGACCGGCTCGAAGCCAAAATCAAGAACGTCGCAACCAAGACCGCGAACCTGCCGTACGCCGCCACCGAGTCCGTGGCCTGGTACCTGGCGGACGATCTCAAGATGACCGACGCCACCCCGCAGGGCTACGCGCAGGCCTCCGCCAACGAGAGCGAGCCGACCCCGGCCGACATCAAGGACTTCCAGGATGCGCTCAAGGCCGGCGACGCCAAGCTGCTGGTCCTCAACACGCAGGAGTCCAACTCCACCACCGAACAGATCACCAATGCCGCCAAGCAGGCCGATGTGCCGATCGTGGAGCTGACCGAGCAGATGCCCGCCAAGTACGGTGATCTGCTCGACTGGATGGGCGCGCTCGTGGACCAGTTCGCGACCGCGGCGAAGTAGCGCGATCCCGCAACTTGTCGGCCCAATCAGGGCCATGTTCAGGGTGTCTCGGGGCTGACCCGAGGCACCCTTTGCGTTAAGGTTGCTTCAGAGTGAATGGCCGGGAAACGGCGCGAAGCCGCAACAAGCCGGTCCCAATAGTTAGAGAACCGTGAGGAAACCGGAGAGAACGTTGATTCTCCAAGGTTCGGTGGCGAAAATATGCCACTGAAAAGCATCACAGGACAAGCAGGCGAATGAGCGAGAACACCACTAACACGAGCAGTAGCAGCGCACCGAAGTCCCGTTGGCGGCTCTGGACGAACCGTGCCGAGGCGGACGAAGTCACTCCCAAGCACCCGCACAAGCCGTTCCCCGGCTGGCTGTACGCCATCCTTTTCATCGTGTTCGACGCCGTGGCGGTGGCCGCGCTCGAAGTGGGCGTCTCCACCAGCTCCACGCGCGTGCAACTGTCCAGCCCGGACGTCGGCTTCAACTTCGTGACCAAGCTGTGGAGCGAAGGCAACGCCGTGGTGCTGCTCAACGTGCTGCTCGTGGGGCTGCTGTACCTCATGCTGCTCATGCTGTTCAACCGCTTCTGGACCGCCAGCGCGGTGATCGTGGGCGCGGCGATCCTGGTGGCCGCCATCGAACACTTCAAGATCGAGATCCGCTACGAAGCGATCCTGCCCGCCGACCTCAACTTCCTGGGCTCCAACACCGGCAACATGCTCACCTTCATTCCCGCGGGCGCGCATGTGACCATCCTCATCGCGCTCGGCGTGTTCGCCGCCCTGCTTGCGCTGATTCTGGTGCTGCGTCATCTCGACGGCCGCAGGGGCCGCATGATCCGCTCCGGCAACATCGGCCTGAACCTCGGCACGCGACTGGTGCTCATCCTGCTGCCGGTCCTCGCCTTCTCGCTGTACTGTATGCAGGTGAGCACCACCGACTCGTGGGCCAACAAGTTCTCGCACGCCATGGGCGACAAGCCGTCCATGTGGGATTCCGTCTACGACGCGCAGCGCAACGGCCCGCTCGTGGCCTTCACCCGCCAGCTCAATCCGAAGGTCATGGACAAGCCGGACAACTACTCCGAGGAGACCATGAAGCAGGTGGCCGCGCGTTACAAGAAGGCCGCTGCCAAGATCAACGCCTCCCGCGCGAACGATCTCAACGATTCCACCGTGGTGTACGTGCTGTCCGAATCGTTCTCGGATCCGAGCCGCGTGCCCGGCCTCAAGGTGAACAAGGATTCCATGCCCAACATCCGCAAGATCAAGGAATCCACCACCTCCGGCCTCATGCTCTCCTCGGGCTACGGCGGAGGCACCGCGAACCTCGAGTACATGGGTCTGACGGGCCTGAGCATGGCCAACTTCGACTCCTCCCTGACCAGCCCTTACCAGCAGCTCGTGCCGTCCGAACACTGGACGCCCACCGTGAACCAGCTGTGGGGCGCGCCCGCCAACTCGCTCGGCTACCATCCGTACGAGTCCAGCATGTACTCGCGCGCCACGAACTACAAGAAGTTCGGCTTCTCGCACTTCTACACGCTCACCGGTCCGGATGTGATCAAGTACCAGGACAAGATCGACGAATCGCCGTACGTCTCGGATAAGTCCACCTATGATTCCGCGCTGGAGGGCATCAAGTCCGGCAAGACGAGCAAGTTCATCCAGATCATCACGATGCAGAACCACATGCCCTATCACGAGTGGTATGAGAACAACGACTTCACCGCCGAATCCACCACCGGCACGCCGTTGGAGGACGACGAGAAGGAGTCGATCGAGACCTATCAGAAGGGCGCGTCCATCACGGATGAGGCCACGCAGGAGTTCCTGGACGAGCTCGACAAGCTGGATAAGCCCGTCACCGTGGTCTTCTACGGCGACCATCTGCCCGGCATCTACTCCTCCGCCAGCCAGGACGACGACAACTCGCTCGCCCTGCATCTGACCGACTACTTCATCTGGTCCAACAAGGCCTCCGGCACGCAGGGCAACAAGACGGGCGGTTCGGCCTACTCCTCGCCGAACTTCTTCGTGGCCCAGGCCGCCGACCACATGAACGCCAAGGTTTCGCCGTATCTCGCGTTCCTGACTGAGATGCACGCGAAGGTGGCCGCCATGGAGCCGCCGGTGGTCAACAAGATCCAGGGCTGGGATCGCATTCCCGAGGGCCAGTCCATCTATCTGGACCACGCCGGCAACCCGATGAGCGAGGAGGACTTCGACGAGGAGACCAAGCAGCTGCTCGCCGACTACAAGCTCATCCAGTACGACATCACCACCGGCAAAAACTACCTCAAAGACACGGACTTTATGACGCTGCCGTAAAGAAAACGATCCTGTGGATTGTTTTCAGGCAGTGTGCGAGACGACAGTCGAGCCAGCAAGCCGCGGGCGTAGCCCGTCCGTAATTGCCGTACCGTTACCGTAAAGCAAACAGCCCACTGGGCTGTTTCCAGGCAGTGTGCGAGACGACAGTCGAGCCAGCAGACCGCGAACGAAATTCGTCCTCAATTGCAGGACGAGCTGTCGGCGTAGCCGACTGAGGGGTAGTCCCATAAGGATTTCGGCGTAAATCAGATCTCCGGCTTTCAACCGGCACGGCATCGTACCGCCTACGATATCCGGTCCGGAATGATGCTGCTCTCCCCATGCCGCCCGGCCTACAATAAAAGCCATGAAGCGCATCGACGTGAATCATCACTGGCAGTTCCGCTCAATCGATGGGGGTTCGTGGCAATCGGTCACGCTCCCGCATGACGCGATGATCCGCGAGACGCGCGACTCGAACACGCCCAACGGCTACAACACCGGCTACTATCCCGGCGGCACCTACGAATACCGCACCACGCTGCACGTCGCCGCTGCGCCCGCTGCCGCGCTCCTCGAATTCGAGGGCGTCTATCCGGGCGCCACCGTACTCGTCAACGACGAGCCGGCCGGCGAGCTTACCTACGGCTACGGTGATTATTACCTCGACATCGCCGCCCTGCTCAAGCCTGGCGCCAACGCGCTGACCGTGCTGGTGGACAATTCCCGCTGTCCGAACTCGCGCTGGTACTCCGGTTCCGGCATCTACCGGCCCGTATGGCTGTGGGTCGCCGATACCGGGGACACGGCTGATTCGCGCAATCCGTCCGGCCTGCCTGGTCTGCCTGGTCTGTCCGGTCAGTCCATCGTTCGCGGCCCGTCCGCCGACGTCACCAAGCCGACTCCATCCGATTCGCCCGAGCCGTCCGATGCGATCCGTCCCGATGCCGTCCGTATCGATACCGTCGCCATCGCCGATGACGATTCCGCCACCATCGCCATCAGCCTTGACCAACCAATCGGCCCGAACCGGTATCTATGGACGACGGTCGCCGACGCTTCCGGCACCACCGTCGCACGATTCCGCGGAACGACGGGCACGATTCCGCACGTCCGTCCTTGGTCGCCCGCTGCTCCCGCGCTGTACACCGCACGCATCGAACTCTGCACGGAAGTCGGCACGGTACTTGACATCCATACCGAGCGCTTCGGCATCCGCACACTCACCTGCGACGCCGAGCACGGGCTCAGACTCAACGGCGAACGATTGCTGCTCAACGGCGGCTGCGTGCACCACGACAACGGCATCCTCGGCGCGGCCACACTGCCACAAGCCGAATACCGTCGTGCCCGCATCATGAAGGAGCAAGGCTTCAACGCCGTCCGCTCGGCACACAACCCCCTCTCCAAAGCCTTCCTTGACGCCTGCGACGAGGTGGGCTTGCTCGTGATGGACGAGGCCTTCGACATGTGGTGGATGCACAAGACCAGCTACGACTATGCCGGCTCCTTCCGTGACCATTACGCCACCGATCTGGCTGCAATGGTTCGCAAAGACCGCAACCATCCCAGTGTGGTGCTCTACTCCATCGGCAACGAGATCGCGGACACCAAGTCGCCGCGCGCCGCCGAAGTCGCCCGCTCGATGCGTTCCATCATCCGCGGGCTCGACCCTTCAAGGCCGGTCATCGATTGCGTGAACCCGATCTCCCTGGCGCTTGCCGCCAAAACCAGGGCCGGCATGGACGAGCACGACGCCAAGGTGGAGGGCGAACCCGGCCTCAACACCACGCTCGAACACGCCTCCGGGCCTGCGCTGCTCACGGCCATCGACCGGCTGATGCCGCTCGCGCTCGCCACGGGCATTATGGACCGGCAGACCGACGCCGTCTTCCGTGAGGTGGACGTGGCCGGCCTCAACTACTGCCGTCAGGGGCCGGAATGGTTCCATCGCCGCCATCCGCAGCGTGTGTTTTGCGCCAGCGAAACGTATCCGCAGGAAATCGCCTACACCTGGCCCGCAATCCGCCGTCTGCCGTACCTCATTGGCGATTTCGTGTGGACCGGTTGGGACTACATCGGCGAGGCGTCGGTGAGCGCATGGGCGTACGCGAAACCCGAACCGGATGGCTGGACGGCCGGATACGGCAATCGTGCGGCCCTGCGCGGGCATCTGACCGGCCCGTATCGGCGCTATCCCGGCCTGTTGGGTGGTTCCGGACTCATCGACATCACCGGTGAGCCGACCGGGCAGATGCTTTATCGGCAGGTGGTCACCGGCGTGCGGCGTCGGCCGGCCATCACCGTGCGGCCCATGCAGTTGCTGTACGGCGGGGGAGCGGTGCGTCCGGGGCGCACTTCGCGGTTCATCGAGCGCGGGCATGACGGCGTCGCCAGCTGGTCATGGGCCGGCTACGAAGGGCGTGACGCGCTGATTCAGGTGTATTCCGGTGGACACTGCGTACGTTTGCTGCTCAATGGCCGGCCGGTTGGCGGCGCGGTGCCGGTACGTCGATGCATGGCGGAGTTCCGTGTGCCGTATGAACCGGGCGAGCTGACTGCGGTGGCCTATGCGTCGGATGGGCGTGAACTCGGACGTGACACGCTGGTCTCGGCAGGGGTGGAGATCGTGGTCGGCACGCGATGCGAACGTGTGTCGAACCCGTACCCGCAGGACGACCCGCGCTGGGACGATACCGAGCTGGTCTTCCAATCCATCGCCCTGACCGATGCTCATGGCGTGGTCCACGCGACGAGTGACCGACGTATCACGGTGACTTTGGAGCCGGCACAGGGCGATGCGCCGGATGCCCCGGCCTTTGCCACCCGCGGTGCGGAGCTGTTGGGCGTGGCCAGCGGCAACCCCATCACCACGGACGAACTTGCCGGTCCCACCTGCACCACTTACTTCGGCCGAGCCATGGCAGTTTGGCGCGTCCCCGCCGGCGTGCCGGTGCACACCCATGTGACCGTGGAATCATGAGCCATTACGCCGAGATCAGCAGCTCCCATTCCCGGTTCCCTTTGTGGGGAAGCTGCCGGCGAAGCCGACTGAGGGGTGTCCGCCCGGACGCATCTCAGTCTTGGCGTAACAGGTTTTGTGGAATCATGATGATGGGCTCTTGCTGATGCTGACGTTGCTACCTGGAACCGACGAAAGGCTGGCATAAAGGATGACTGATATGTCAATCGCGCGATTGCGCAGCGCCTACTCTTCCGGACGGACACGTCCGTTGACGTGGCGGCGGGAACAACTGGACGCGATGCGGCGAATGGTCGTGGAGAACCGGGAGGATTTCGTAGCCGCGGTGGCCGCCGACCTGGGCAAGCCGGCCGCTGAAACCGTGCTCATGGAGCTGAATCTGGTGGCCGATGAGGCGCGGTTCGTGCGGAATCGGCTGGGACGATGGGCCGCGCGCCAGCCCAAGCCGATGCCGTTGGCGCTGCAGCCCGCAGCCGGTTGGACCGTGGCCGAGCCCAAGGGTGTGGTGCTCGTCATCGCGCCGTGGAACTACCCGGTGTTGCTCGCCCTGGCCCCGCTGGCCGATGCGATCGCGGCCGGCAACGCCGTGTGCCTGAAGCCATCCGAGCTCGCTCCCAATGCCGCGCGATTGCTGAGCGAACTGGTGCCGCAGTATTTGGACTGCGAGGCCGTGCGCGTGATTGAAGGAGGTCCCAAGGAGACCGGCGAACTGCTCAAGGAGCCGTTCGACCATATCTTCTATACCGGCGGCGAACGGGTCGGCAGAATCGTGATGAAGGCCGCTGCGGAGAACCTCACGCCGGTTACGTTGGAGCTGGGCGGCAAATCGCCGTGCTTTGTGGATCGTACGGCGGACATCAACGTGGCCGCCCGACGCATCGTCTGGGGTAAGTTCACCAATGCCGGCCAGACCTGCGTGGCACCGGATTACGTGCTTGCCACGCCGGATGTGGCCGAAGCGCTGGCCCGCCGCATCGCTGTGGCGATCACCGAATTCTTCGGTGAGAATCCGCAGGATTCGCGGGATTACGGTCGCATCATCAACGACCGTCATATGGAGCGGCTGATCGGACTGCTGTCGGCCGGCACCGTGCCGCCCGAGACGCCGAGTTCGCCGCTGGTGGTGGCTGCGTCCGCGGTCGGCGCTGCGATGGACATGGTCGGCCGACGCATCAATGCGGGAGTCGCCGCGGCCAACCGGAGCGGCGGCAACGTCGCGGATGTGGTCAGTGCTCTTGCCAGCGGCACGGTTCCGGCGGCAGATGATCCGGCCCATGCGGCTGAGACCCGTGGGGGAGTGGAGAACGGTAAGGCGATCTCGGCGGATTCCGGTGCGGGCGTGGCGTCGACGGGTGCGGAACCCGCAGATGACGGTATCCAGTCCGTGCCGGGCGTGACCGACCCGGCCGGCCGCGTGATTTGCGGCGGTAAGGTGGATCGGGATGCGCGATATATCGCGCCGACCGTGCTCTACGGCACCCAACCGGATGCGCCGGTGATGCGGGAGGAGATTTTCGGGCCGATTCTGCCGATTCTGGTGGTGCGGGACGCCGATGCTGCCATCCGGTTCATCAACGGTCGTTCGAAGCCGTTGGCTGCATACGTATTCTCCCGTGACCATGCGGTGCGGCTTGCCTTCGAACGACGCACCAGCTCCGGTGCGCTGGGTTTCAACCTGCCGTTGGGGCATCTGCTGTCCAGCAGACTGCCGTTCGGCGGCGTGGGATTGTCCGGCATGGGCGCATACCACGGCAAGGCCGGCTTCGACACGTTCAGCCACGTCAAGACCGTGGTGGTCAAACCCCAATTCCCGGACACGCTCCGCGCCGTCTACCCGCCCTTCACCGAGGCCAAGCATCGCCTCTTCGACCTCATCACCAGACTGAGCTAGACACGGCTTTGGCTCCCCTCACTGAGGGGAGCTGTCAGCGAAGCTGACTGAGGGGAGTCCGCGGAGGTAATTCCTGTAACTCCCCTCAGTCATCTTCGACGACAGCTCTCCTCCGAGGGGAGCCGAGACAACGCCCTCACGTCAATCAAAACGAGAAAAGCTCCCTCAATGGGAGCTTTTCTATGTTCAGCCTATTTCACTTGCTGAAGGTGTGATTACGTGTGCGACTTCAAGGCGCACCGAGGGAAGACGTACGAAGGTACGTCGACCGAGGAGCAACGCCGAAGGCGCTCCGTAATCACGCATTCAGCGCTTTGAAGCCGATGTCGTGGCGATAAAACAGTCCCCGCGTCTCCAGCTTGTCGAGGATCGCGTAGACCTTGTCCTGCGCGGACTTGATGTCCGGGGCGGAGGTCTCCACCAGCAGGACGCGGCCGGAGTTGGCCACCAGACCGCCCTTGCCATCGGACACCACTCCAGCGTAGTAGACGTGCGAGTCCTCATCCACCTCGATCTCGGGCACGCGGGCGCCCTTGATGACGTTCTCCGGGTAGCCGTTGGAAGCCAGAACCACGCCGAGCGTGGCGTTCTCCTCATCCCACGTGAACTCCGGGGTACCGCCGTTGAGAATCTCGCTGATGCCCTGGCCCAGGTCGGAGGTGAGCTTCGGGAGCACCACTTCGGTCTCCGGATCGCCGAAGCGGGCATTGAACTCGATGACCTTCGGGCCGTCGGCGGTGGCGATCAGGCCGGCGTACAGGATGCCGGTGAACGGCGTGCCCTCCTCGGCCATGCCCTCCACGGTGGGGCGCACGATGGTCTCGATGGCCTCATCGATCACGGACTGCGGAATCTGCGGCACCGGGCTGTAAGCGCCCATGCCACCGGTGTTCGGGCCCTCATCGCCATCGTGGGCGCGCTTGTGATCCTGGGAGATCGGCATCGGCCAGAACTCGGTGCCGTTCACGAAGCTCATCAGGGAGAACTCCTGGCCCTCCAGGAAGTCTTCGATGACCACCTTGGCACCGGCGGAGCCGAAGCGATGATCGACGAAGATATCCTCCAGCGCACGCTGGGCGGTGTGCTCGTCCATGGCCACGGTCACGCCCTTGCCGGCGGCCAGGCCATCGGCCTTGATCACGATCGGGGCGCCGTGCTCGTGCACGTAGTTCTGGGCGCCTTCCAGATCGGAGAACGTCTGGTACTTGGCGGTCGGGATGTTGTGACGCTCCATGAGCTGCTTGGCGAAGTCCTTGGAGCCTTCGATCTGGGCGGCGGCCTTGCGCGGGCCGAACGCCTTGATGCCGGCGGCGGCGAAATCGTCCACCAGACCTTCGATGAGCGGAACCTCCGGACCAACGAACACCCAGTCGTAGCCGTTATCCTTCACGAAGTCGATGAGCGCCGCGTGGTTCGATTCGCTCAGTGCGGTGATGTGGATGCCGTCCTTGAGCATGCCCGGGTTGCCGGGGGCCACGGTCACTTCATCCACGCTGGCACCCTTGAGCAGGGTGTAGGCGATGGTGTGCTCGCGTGCGCCGGAACCGATGACCAGAACCTTCTGTCCCATTGATGTGTCCTTTCCGAAAATATTCTGGCTCCCCTCTCCGAGGGGAGCTGTCGCGCCAGCGACTGAGGGGAGGGACGGGAATGAATGCCGACTCCCCTCAGTCTCGCTTCGCGAGCCAGCCCCCCTCAGAGAGGGGAGCCTCGAAGTTACTTCAGTACGATCTGGGTGCCGTCCGTGTCCGGGGCGATGCGGCCGATGACATAGCCGGCCTCGCCATTGGACTTGAGCAGCTCAAGGGTCTCGTCCGCGCGGTCGGCGGAGACGGCGAGCACCATGCCGATACCCATGTTGAAGATGTTGTACATCTCCTTGTGGTCGATGTCGCCGGCCTTCTCCAGCACGTTGAAGATGGGCAGCACCGGCCAGGTGCCGAGTTCGATCTCGGCGGCCAGGCCGTCCGGGATCATGCGCGGGATGTTCTCGATGAAACCGCCACCGGTGATGTGGGCCACGCCCTTGACCAGACCGGCCTTGAACAGCGGGGAGAGGGCCTTGACGTAGATCTTGGTGGGGGTGAGGATCACCTCGCCGAGCGTCTTGCCGTCCAGCTCGTCCAGCTTGGTGTCCACGGTGTAGCCGGCCTGCTCGAACAGGGCTTTGCGCACCAGGGAGAAGCCGTTGGAGTGGATGCCGGTGGAGGGCAGGCCGATGAGCACGTCGCCGTCGGCGATGGTGGAGCCGTCCACGATGGCGGACTTCTCGGCAACGCCCACGGAGAAGCCGGCCAGATCGTATTCGTCCTCGTCGTACATGCCCGGCATCTCGGCGGTCTCGCCGCCGACCAGCGCGGAACCGGCCTGCACGCAGCCGTCCGCCACGCCGGCCACGACCTGTTCCAGCAGGGCCGGATCGTTCTTGCCGCAGGCGATGTAGTCGAGGAAGAACAGCGGCTCGGCACCCTGGGCGGCGATGTCGTTGACGCACATGGCCACGCAGTCGATGCCGATGGTGTCGTGCTTGTTCATCATCTTGGCGACCATGAGCTTGGTACCCACGCCGTCGGTGCCGGAGATCAGCACCGGCTCCTTGTAGCCGAGGGAGGCCAGATCGAACAGGCCGCCGAATCCGCCGATGCCGCCGACCACGCCGGGACGGTTCGTGCGGGCAACGTGCGACTTGATGCGCCTGACGACTTCGTATCCGGCTTCGACGCTCACTCCGGCGTTCTCATATGCTTTTGGCATTAGGTGGGCCTTTCTGCTCACACCCCGGCTCCCCTTGTCAGGGGAGCTGTCGCGCGAAGCGTGACTGAGGGGTAGTCATTGGTTGAAATGTGTATACGCTTAAATCGATTGAATGACGGTCACTCGGACTCGGTAGGCTGCACGGTGTTGTACTCGTTGCCGATGTACTTGCTCTTGTACAGCGCGAATTCAGGCAGGCGCACGCGGTCCTCGGGCGTGAGGGACTTGAGGAAGTCGGCCTCGTAGTCGTCCAGGGCGGTGGGGTAGTCGCCGTTGAAGTAGGCGACGCACAGGCCACCATACGGGGCGTCCGCATTGAGTCCGATGGACTCGACCAGGCCGTCCAACGACAGGTAGGCCAGCGAATCGGCACCGATGAACTCGCGGATCTCCTCCACGCTCATCTTGGCGGCGATGAGCTCCTTGGTGGTGGAGATGTCGATGCCGTAGAAGCACGGGTACTTGAGCGGCGGGGAGCTGATGCGCATGTGCACCTCGGCCGCACCGGCTTCCTTGAGCAGCTGCACGATGCGCTTGGAGGTGGTGCCGCGCACGATGGAATCGTCGATGACGATGACGCGCTTGCCCTTGACCACGCTGCGCACGGCGGACAGCTTCATGCGCACGCCCTGTTCACGCAGCTCCTGCGTGGGCTGGATGAACGTGCGGGCGACGTACTGGTTCTTGATCAGACCCATCTCGTTGGGCAGGCCGGCGGCCTCGGCATAGCCGGACGCGGCGGACAGGGAGGAGTTCGGCACGCCGATCACCATGTCCGCGTCCACCGGGGATTCAGCGGCCAGACGCGCGCCCATGCGCTTGCGGGCGGAGTGCACGTTGACGCCGTAGATGTCCGAATCCGGGCGGGCGAAGTAGATGTACTCCATCGAGCAGATGGCCAGCTGCGTGTTGTTAGTGTACTGGATGATCTTGTAGCCGTGGTCGTTGATCACCACGATCTCGCCGGGACGGATGTTGCGCACGAGTTCGGCGCCGACCACGTCCAGGGCGCAGGTCTCGGAGGCCAGCACGTACGCGCCGTTCTTCATCTTGCCCAGGGAAAGCGGACGGAAGCCGTTCGGATCGAGCGCGCCGATCATGGCGTCCTCGGTCATGAGCAGGTAGGCGAAGCCGCCGTGGACCGTGTTGAGCGCCTCCTTGAGCTTGTCCATGAAGGTGCGCTGCAGGGAGCGGCGGATGAGGTGCATGAGCACCTCGGTGTCCGAGTTGGAGTGGAAGATCGCGCCTTCGTCCTCCAGCTTGCGGCGCAGCGACGGGCAGTTGGTCAGGTTGCCGTTGTGGCACAGGGCCACGTCGCCGTCGTGGAAGCGGAAGATGAACGGCTGGATGTTGTCCGTGGTGCCGGAACCGGCGGTGGCGTACCGCACATGGCCGATGGCGCGGTCGCCCTTGAGGCGCTCGATTTCACGCTCGTCGCCGAACACCTGGGTCAGCAGGCCCAGTCCGCGGTGGCCGATGAGGTGACCGTGGTCATTGGAGACGATGCCTGCGCCTTCCTGACCGCGATGCTGCAGTGCGTGCAAGCCGAAATAGGTGAGTCGGGCGGCGTCGGGATGGCCCCATACGCCGAAGATGCCACATTCCTCGTGAATGTCTTCGAGTTCAGCCGACAAGCCAAAGCTCCTTTTCAAGCAGGGGGTTCACTACCTGTTAACCCTACCAATCGGCGACTACATCGACGCTCGCGGCGTGTCGAACAAATGTTCGAAGGTTGTGCTATGGTGTTGGAACAACGAATCGAACATCAGGTGGTTGCGCATGGCGGGGAAAGGGGTGATGGTCATGACGGCATCAGCGCATGGCGGGCGTCGGAGCACGTATCTGGCCATCGACCTGAAGTCCTTCTATGCCTCGGTGGAATGCGCGGCGCGCGGACTCGACCCACTGACCACGCATCTGGTGGTGGCGGATGAGACGCGGACGGACAAGACCATCTGTCTGGCCGTGTCGCCCTCGTTGAAGGCGTATGGCATTCCCGGCCGTCCGCGCCTGTTCGAGGCGAAGCAGCGGCTGGGGGCGGTGAACGCCCTGCGGGCGGCGGCGATTCCCGGTGGCCGTTTCGTCGGTGAATCGTGCGATGTGCGCGATCTGGAACGTACGCCGTTGCTGAAGGCCGCGATGGTGATCGCGAAACCCCGCATGGCCCACTATCTGCAGATCAGCGGGCAGATATACGGCATTTATCTGAAATACGCGGCACCCGAGCACATCCACGTCTATTCGATCGACGAGGTGTTCATCGATGCCACGCCGTATCTCATGGCCTTGGGCATGACGCCGCACGAGATGGCCCGTGCCATCGTGCGCGACATCCTCGATGCGACCGGCATCACGGCCACGGCCGGCATCGGGGCGAACATGTACCTGGCCAAGGTCGCCATGGACATCGTGGCCAAGCACATGCCCGCGGACCGGGATGGCGTGCGTGTGGCCGAGCTGGATGAGATGTCCTACCGTCGGCTGCTGTGGAACCACAGGCCGCTCACCGATTTCTGGCGTGTCGGACGCGGATACGCCCGCAAGCTGGAACGGGCCGGGCTGCTGACGATGGGGGATATCGCCCGGTGCTCGGTGGGCCGGGCCTCCGACTATTACAACGAGGACCTGCTGTACCGCATGTTCGGGGTGAACGCCGAACTGCTCATCGACCATGCGTGGGGTTGGGAGCCGTGCACCATCGCGGACATCCAATCCTATGAGCCGGATGCGCACAGCGCCAGCATCGGCCAGGTGCTCACCGGTCCGGCCGTATGGCATACGGCGCGGCTGATCACCAAGGAGATGGCGGATGCGCTCGCCCTCGACCTGGTGGGCAAAGGCGTGAGAACGAACCGCCTGATGCTTGTTGTGGGGTATGACGCCGGCAGCCTTGATCCGGACAGGCTTGACGATTGCGAGGAACCGGCGATGCGCCGGCTGGCGGAACGGGCGGCAAGGGAATACAAAGGCCCGGTGGTCTATGACCATTACGGTCGCAAGGTGCCCAAACCCGCGGTCGGGTCCATCGGGCTGGGCGATTTCACCGCGTCCGCCGACCGTATTCGCACGGCGATGGCGATGCTGTTCGAGCGCATTGCCGATCCGCTGCTGCTGGTGCGCCGCCTGACCGTGGTCGCGGACGATCTGACCACGCCCGAGGAACTGGCCGCCGGCAAACGATATGAACAATTGGATCTGTTCGCCGATGCGGAGACCGAGTCGATGGAAGCCGGAATCCGCGGGGAAGCGGGCGGGGGCGGTGAATCGTTGCGGTGGGCGCCGGCCGCCAAGGCTTTAGCCGGCGAAAAGAACTCCCATGCGGAGGACATAGAACGCGCCCTGCTGGATATCAAGCAACGGTTCGGCAAAAACGCCGTAGTCAAAGCCATGAACATGGAGAAAGGAGCCACCGGCATAGAACGCAATAATCAGATTGGGGGACACCACCGTTAAGCAAACAACCCGGTGGGTTGTTTGTAGGTGGTGTGCGAGCCGTGAGGCGAGCCGAGGGATGTTGGGCGTAGCCTATCCCTGATTACCGGACCACCACCGTTAAGCAAACAACCCGGTGGGTTGTTTGTAGGTGGTGTGCGAGCCGTGAGGCGAGCCGGTGAAAGGCGGACGTAGTCCGTCGTTGATTGCAGGGCCACCACCGTAATAAGAAGGTTTCCTTCTGGGGAATCGGAGAGAAAAGAAAGGGGAACTCCGTTGACATTGCAGGAAACGCATCGATACGACGACATCATCGATATGCCGCATCATCAGTCGCGCAGGCATCCGCATATGTCCCGGCATAAACGGGCCGCGCAGTTCATGCCCTTTGCGGCCCTGTCCGGCTATGACCAGGTCATCGCGCAAACCGCCCATGACATGGAGGAGGCCATAATTCGGGAGAACAGCCAGTACGACCGCGATTTCGGTGCATAGGAGTCGGTGCATAGGAGGCCATAAAGAGCGGGAGGGTGCTCCCGTGTGAAAGCACCCTCCCGGAAGGGCTATGGTCATGACCGATCCGCTATGACCCGCACCCGCGCTTCCAAATCGTCAGCCGACGTGACGCTCGAAACGGTGGAAACCGGTGATCTTGTCGATTTCGGCCATGGCATCGGCCGGAATCACGAAGCCGGAGGCCTTGAGGTTGTTCTCGAGCTGGCTGGGCTTGGATGCGCCGGCGATCACGCAGCTGATTTCCGGATGCTGCAGGATCCAGGCCATCGAGAGCACCGGCAGGTTCGTGCCGAGTTCGTCGGCGACCGTACGCAGCTGCTCCACCTTGTCGAGGTTCTCGTCGGTGAGCAGGTCGTTGATCTGGTGGTCGGACTGCCAGGTGGCGCGGGAGCCGGCCGGCAGCGGCTGGCCCTTGCGGTACTTGCCGGTCAGGAGGCCCTGGGCGAGCGGGGAGAACGTGGTGATGCCGATGCCGAGCTTGCGGCAGGTGTCCATGATCTCATGCTCGATGTAGCGGTCGTTGAGGTTGTACTGCGGCTGGACCACGGTGATCGGGTACAGGTTGTAGCGGTCGATGATGCGCTGCGCCTCCTCGAGACGGGCGGAGCCCCATTCCTCGGACACGCCGTAGTAGAGGACCTTGCCCTGCGCCACCAGGTCGCTCATCGCGCGCAGCGTCTCGGTCAGATCGGTGGTCTCGTCGAAACGGTGGCAGAAGTACATGTCGAGGTAATCGAGCTGCATGTTCTCCAGCGTCTGGTCGATGCTCTCGAAGATGTGCTTGCGGCTCAGACCGCGGTCGTTCACGCCCTCGCCGGTGGGGAAGAAGACCTTGCTGGAGATCACAAGCTCCTTGCGCGGGTACTCCTTGAGCACTTCGCCAAGGAATCGTTCGGCCGCGCCGCCCGAATAGGCGTCGGCGCAGTCGAAGAAGTTGACGCCGTTATCGTACGCCAGCTTCACGGTCTGCTTGGCTACATCCTCGGCCGCCGTGCCCTTGAGATCCGTGACCCAGCTGCCCAGTGCGATCTCGCTGATCTTCAGACCGGACTTGCCAACGCTGCGATACTTCATTGTTGCTCCTTCGTTGCTGTGTGGTGTGCGCCGTGAGAGTGCGGATACGTTTTCCGCACATGCACCGCGGCGCGCATGCTTGTTTATCGATAACATCACGGTGTGTCCGTGAGCGCTAACAATTATTAACGATCCCTATTGAAACAGTTCAACCACACTTGAACGCAAACCCCGGCGACGCCTCCGCGCGTGTCGTGCCCAGACGCGCATCGGCTTCGCATAGCCGCGCCGGATGAGCATCCGGCCGCTCCGACGGCTTTGCTCTTGTATCTTGGTATGCGGTATCAGTGCGGCGGCCTGCTGCATACCCATTGCGGAAGGCCGTTACATCAAGATTGACATGGCCCTTATTCTTGGCTCCCCTTGTCAGGGGAGCTGGCGGCGAAGCCGACTGAGGGGTAGTTCGGATGGGAATCATCATGCCGGTGCCGGGAAGGGAAGGACATATGGCGGAAGCGCTGACGATGTTGATGTTCTGTGCGGTGCTGTTCGTCAGTGTGGGATTCGGCTGGTCGATCATTCCCGCCCTTCTCATCGGCGTGTTGCTGTTCACCGGCTACGGTCTGGTGCGGAAAGTCCCGTTGCGGGGCATAGCCGTTCATGCCGCTGGCAGCATGCGTGCCGCATCGACCGTGCTGGTCACCTTCGTGCTGATCGGCTTGCTCACTTCACTGTGGCGAGCCAGCGGCACCATCGCATACATCGTGGCCCATGCGGCCACAATCATCCATCCCGTAACGGTGCTGCCCCTCAGCTTCCTCCTATGTTCGGGCATGTCCGTGCTGACCGGTTCCTCCTTCGCCAGCGCGGCCACGATGGGCACGATCTGCATGTCGCTCGGCCTGACCATGAATGCCGACCCGGTGATATTGGGCGGTGCGATCCTGGCCGGCGTCTATGTGGGCGACCGCTGCTCGCCCGTGTCCACCAGCGCGTTGCTCGTCGCCCAGCTCACACACACCAACCTGTTCGACAATCTCGGACGCATGGTACGCACCGGTGCCGTGCCATTCATACTGAGCTGCCTTGTCTACGGAGCGGCCGCGGTGCCGGATGCGCATTACGGTTCGGGATCCGGCGCATCGCGATCGGCGACCGTGGCTGGACAATCCGCAGTCGCGGACGGCGCAACGGATATCGCCGCGCTTTTCTCCTCGACCTTCCACCTGCACTGGCTCACGGTGCTGCCGGCGATAGTCGTGATAGCGCTTGCACTGATGCGGCTTGACGTACGCCTGATCATGCTCGCCAGCATCGCCGCTTCGACGGCGGTCTGCATCGGCGTTCAGGGCATGGGGTTGCCGGATCTGCTGCAGCTGCTGGTATTCGGGTATCGTTCGGACGATCCGCAGGTCGCCGCACTGCTCGACGGCGGGGGTATGGTCTCCATGCTCACCGTGATGGCGATCGTATGCATTTCCGCCGCCTACTCCGGCATCTTCATGCAGACCCATATGCTTGACCGCCTGCAGCACGCGATATCGGCATTGGCCGGCCGTATCGGAACCGTTACAGCCACCATCATCACGGCAGTCGGCGCGGCCATGCTCGCCTGCAACCAGACGTTGGCCATCATGCTGACCCATCAGCTGTGCGGGGGATTGTATCGTCACGATGCCGCATACGACGGAAGCAAGCGTATTGCCGATGCCGCGGACGGTGGGACGGGTTTCGCGCCGAGTAGCGGGAACAACACCGGCGAGCGAGATACAACAAGCGGTGACGCAGGCAGCGTCGTCGATGCCGCCGACACAAATAGTCCCGCAAACACCGCAGCCGCGACCGATGCGGATGATCGCGCGCGGCTCGCGCTCGCCATCGAGGATTCCGCCGTGGTCCTCGCGCCGCTGGTGCCCTGGGCCATCGCCGGCGCCGTGCCTCTGGCCACCATCAACGCGCCCACGTCGAGCCTGTTCGCCGCGGTCTTCCTGTATCTGCTGCCCCTATTGCGCATCGTCGGGGAACTGATTGCCGGGAAAAGCGCGTCAGCTCAGGTCTGACAGTGCGGTTCGCATGGCCTTGCGGTAGACGGCCACAAGATCGTCCAGCCGCATCGATGCGTTCGCAGGGCTGGTGGAAGGCAGCGGGGTCATCGGGATGGCGATGCCGGCTTCCGTCAGACGCGGTTCGATGAGTTTGCGGTACAGCTGGGCCGATTTCGCGCCCGTGGTGAAGATGCGCGTGATCGGTGCTGCGCGCAGTATCGGCGTCAGATTGTTCGGCATGGCGTTGCGGATACTGGAATCGGACGCCCCGGTGATATCACAGGAGGCGATCACGTCCCACAGCGCGAAATGGTGGCGCAGGGCGAATGCACGGCGGGATTCCGGCGTATCTCCGGCGGAGTCGGGCGTTTCGGATTTGCCGATCGTGTGCGGCGATGATGCGGATTCCGAACCGACGGCATCGGCGAATACCGCCTCCATAACCGGCCAGAACCGGTTGCGCGGATGCATGTAGTAGAACGACGCCTCACGGGATTTCGGACTCGGCATGGAACCCAGAATCAGCAACCGCGATTCGGCATCCCACACCGGTCCGAACCCGTGCTCGACATGTGTGTATTCGCTCATATTGTGTAACCTACGGGGCTGCCTTTCAGTCGACCACGCCGTCAGCGTCTCTGGCAGGGAAGCTGACTGACAGGACAAGAGAGGTTCCTCGTCACAGCCTCACGAACACGGTGGGGGAGCCGGACGGAAGATCGGTGGCATGGATGGGCGTGCCGTCGGCTGCAAGTCGGAACACGGTCAGGTTGTTGGAGACCTCGTTCGCCACCAGCAGCAGGTCGCCTACCGGCAGGATATGGCGCGGACGACTGCCACCGCAGTCGATGCCGCGGCCTCGCCAGCCGGGTTCGTCGGTCGGGGCCAAGCGGGACAGGCGCTCGCCGTCCCAGTCCAGCGCCACGATACGTTCCGACCCGCGCAATCCGACGTATGCGATGCCGGCAATCGACGGCTCAACCTCGGAATCATGCGCGATATCGTACGTGATGTCATGCGTTCCGGCCTTACCGTCGCCGTCGCCGTCGGCATCGGCATCAGGAGCATCGCCACGCAACGAGGACCACGGCACAAATGCCAGCGATGCCGCCTGATCCAGGGGATCACCGCCAAGATCAACGGTCTGCAACACCGCGATGCCATCCGCCGAGTGCCCCATGGCGACAACGGTCTCGCCGTGATCGCCGGCATGTTCGGGAACGATGCCAAGATTCGTGTCGGCCTTACGCGAGTCGCCTGTGCCTACAGACTCCGGGCCGAGCAGCGTCACCGTATTGCCCCATTCATCGACCACGGCCACACGCCACTGCGTGCGCGTATCACCGGCGACCGGCAGCAGATGCATATCGCGCGGACCAGTGCCAGGCGCCAAAACCACCGCGCCGACGCGCTCCAGCACTCCGGCGTTCCACCGATGCACGTAGATGCGATCCGCGCCCAAGTCGGTGGACAGCACACGTCCGTCCGGCAACGGCAGAATCCAATGCGCGTGCGGGCCCTCCTGAGCCGGCAGCGGGCCATGGCCTTCGCCGGTCAGCACCTGTGCGGCATCCAGAACCGCGCCGTCGGACGCGATCGGGAATACGCTGACATGCCCGTCGGCGTAACAGGCCACGATGAGATGCTTGGCGCCGAGATCGTCGATGGCGATCGCCGCATGGGTCGGGCTGACGCCTTGCGCCGCCACGCGGGACAACTCGATCAGGGCGGGCACGGCCATGCGCTCGCCGGAACCGTCCGTGGCGGCATCGTTGGCCTCATTGCCAACGTTTGCGGCATCGTCTCGTCCGATGCGGAACGCGGCCACTTCGTTCGTATCCTCGAGCACGGCGTACAGCAAATCGCCGTCGCGCTCGATCCAGGTAGGGGAGGGGACGTCGGCCAGCAGGCCATCTTTGAGAAGCGTCACGGACGATGCCGCGGTATCCGATGCTGCGTCCCCGTCGTTGCCGGACGTGCCGTCATCGTGCGCAATTCGTACCGATACCGATTCGATGCCCGGGCAGGAGGAGCCTCGCGTCGCTCCGAACCCGCCAACTGCCAGTGTCAGAATTGAATCATTCATGTCATGCATGGCATTCAATCTACTCCGCGGAGAACGGCCTCCGGCGATTTTTGGCAAATGGTGGCTCCGCCGCCCTGCTATAGGCCGAGCAGGACAGCCTTGTGCCTAAAAAGAGAACGTTTGATGCTAGAAGCACCCGTCTTCTGGCATCAAACAATCGCATTTCGCCGTTTCAGCGATCGTTTGGTGCCAGAAGCCACCTGCTTCTATCCTGAAACGATCGCTGAAAGACGCAAAAGAGGCCGTTTCCTGCTAGAAGAGATGCCCTTCTGGCAGGAAACGGCCTCTAACGCCGGTCAGGTTGCAGCCACGACGGTAATCGCAACCGCAACCTCATCAGGCGGCGAAGTACTCCACGCCGGCCTCGAAGATCGGCTGGTACTTGTTGCCCGGCACGTTGGCGTACAGGCCCTCGCCCGAACGCTCCGAGTGGCCCATCTTGCCGAACACGCGGCCGTCCGGGCTGGTGATGCCCTCGATGGCCAGCAGCGAGCCGTTCGGGTTCACCGCCAGATCCAGACCGGGCACGCCGGCCTCGTCCACGTACTGCGTGGCGATCTGACCATGGGCCTTCAGGGAAGCCAGCACCTCGTCGGAGGCCACGAAACGGCCCTCGCCGTGGGAGATGGCCACCGTGTGCACGTCGCCCACCGAGGTCTTGGACAGCCACGGGGACAGGTCGGAGGCCACGCGCGTGCGCACCAGGCGGCTCTGGTGACGGCCGATGGTGTTGAACGTCAGTGTCGGGCATTCCGCGGTCATCGGCACGATGTCGCCGAACGGCACCAGACCCAGCTTGATGAGCGCCTGGAAGCCGTTGCAGATGCCGAGCATCAGGCCGTCGCGGTTCTTCAGCAGATCGCGCACGGCCTCGGTGACGGCCGGGGCGCGGAAGAACGCGGTGATGAACTTGGCGGAGCCGTCCGGCTCGTCGCCGCCGGAGAAGCCGCCCGGAATCATCACGATCTGGCTCTTGGCGATCTCCTCGACCAGCTGCTGCGTGGACTCGGCCACGGCGGCCGGCGTGAGGTTGTTCACGATGAGCGTGGACACCTCGGCGCCCGCGCGCTCGAACGCGGCGGCGGAGTCGTACTCGCAGTTGTTGCCCGGGAACACAGGGATGATCACGCGCGGCTTGGCCACCGGAGCACCCACGTACACGGTCTTCTTGACGCCCGCGGCCTCGGTGTGGAAGTCGATGGTCTCCACGGTCTTGCCCTGTTCGTCGCCCTTGGAACGGTACGGGAACACGGACTCGATGCCGCCCTCCCAGGCGTTCTGCAGCTCGGCCAGGTCGATGGTCTCGCCAGCGGCGCGGAAGCCGTACGCCTCCGTGGTCACGCCGATCTCGCCCACCTCGACCAGGTTGGAGACGGCCGGGATCTTCTCGTTGTCCTTGAGCTCCACGATGAACGAACCGTACGCCGGGGCGAACAGGTCGTCCAGGGCGATGCCGTCGTTCAGATCCACGCCGATGCCGTTGCCCACGGTCATCTTGAACAGGGCCTCGGCGGTGCCGCCGTAGCTCGGCGTGGACACGGCCAGCGCGGTGTGGAAGTCGGTGAGCTCCTCGACCAGCGAGAACGCCTCGAGCAGCGCGTCCTTGTCCGGCGTGATGCCGTCGGCCAGGTAACGCGGCGCGATGCGCACGATGCGGTGGCCGGCACCCTTGAACTCGGGGGAGGTGGCGCGCTTCATGTTGCCCACCGCCACGGCGAAGGAGATCAGCGTGGGCGGCACGTCCAGATCCTCGAAGGAGCCGGACATGGAGTCCTTGCCGCCGATGGCGCCGGCGCCCAGATCCACCTGGGCCATCAGCGCGCCGAGCACGGCGGCCGTGGGCTTGCCCCAGCGTTCCGGCTCGTCGCGCAGCTTCTCGAAGTACTCCTGGAAGCTCAGGTACGCCTTCTCATGCTCGAAGCCGGCGGCCACGAGCTTGGCCAGCGACTCGACCACGGACAGGTACGCGCCCGTGAACTGGTTCTTCTCCATGATGTACGGGTTGAAGCCCCAAGCCATTGCGGAGGCGGTGGTGGTCTCGCCGAACACCGGGAACTTGGCCACCATGGCCTCGTTCGGGGTGAGCTGCTTGACGCCGCCGAACGGCATGAGCACGGTGCCCGCGCCGATGGTGGAGTCGAAGCGCTCGGACAGACCCTTGTTGGAGGCCACGTTGAGGTCGGTCACCAGCGCGTGCATGCGCTCCGCCAGGGAGCCGGAACGCCATGCGGCCGGCACCTCGTACGCCTGCTGGGCCTCGACGTGCACGATCTGGTGCTTGGAGGCGCCATTGGAGGCCAGGAACTCGCGGGAGAGGTTCACGATCTCGTCGCCGTTCCAGGTCATCACCATGCGCGGGTCCTCGGTCACGGTGGCGATCACCGTGGCTTCGAGGTTCTCCTCGCGGGCGTAGCCGAGGAATTCATCGACATCGGAAGCGGCCACGTCCACGGCCATGCGCTCCTGCGATTCGGAGATGGCCAGCTCGGTGCCGTCCAGGCCCTCGTACTTCTTGGGCACGGTGTTGAGGTCCACGTACAGGCCGTCGGCCAGCTCGCCGACCGCCACGGACACGCCGCCCGCGCCGAAGTCGTTGCAGCGCTTGATCAGTCGGCAGGCGTCGCCGCGGCGGAACAGGCGCTGCAGCTTGCGCTCGACCGGGGCGTTGCCCTTCTGTACCTCGGCGCCGTCCAGTTCCAGCGATTCTACGTTGTGCGCCTTGGACGCGCCGGTGGCGCCGCCGATGCCGTCACGGCCGGTGCGGCCGCCCAGCAGGATGATCTTGTCGCCGGGGGCCGGGGTCTCGCGGCGCACGTGATCGGCCGGGGTGGCGGCCACGACCGCGCCCACCTCCATGCGCTTGGCCACGTAGCCCGGGTGGTAGATCTCGTCCACCTGGCCGGTGGCGAGGCCGATCTGGTTGCCGTAGGAGCTGTAGCCGGCGGCCGCGGTGGTTACCAGCTTGCGCTGCGGCAGCTTGCCCTCGAGCGTCTGGGAGACCGGCACGGTCGGATCGGCGGCACCGGTGACGCGCATGGCCTGATACACGTAGGAGCGGCCGGACAGGGGGTCGCGGATGCAGCCGCCGATGCAGGTGGCCGCGCCACCGAACGGCTCGATCTCGGTGGGGTGGTTGTGGGTCTCGTTCTTGAACAGGAACAGCCAGTCCTCGTCATGGCCGTTCACGTCAACCTTGACCTTGACGGTGCAGGCGTTGATCTCCTCGGACTCGTCCAGGCCGGTGAGGATGCCGTTCTTCTTGAGCCACTTGGCGCCGATGGTGCCCATGTCCATGAGGCACACCGGCTTGGTGTCGCGACCCAGCTCGTGGCGCATCTCGAGGTAGCGCTCGAAGGCGGCCTTGACCACGGCGTCGTCGATGTTCACCTCGTCCAGCTCGGTGCCGAACGTGGTGTGGCGGCAATGGTCGGACCAGTAGGTGTCGATCACCTTGATCTCGGTGATGGTGGGCTCGCGGCCCTCCTCGGCGAAGTACTTCTGGCAGAACTCCAGATCGGCGAGGTCCATGGCCAGGCCACGCTCGTCGATGAACTTCTGGCCGGCGGCCGCGTCCATCTCGTTGAAGCCGGCGATGACCTCGACCTTGCCGGGCGTGGGCACCTGGGTCTTCAGCGTGTCCTTGGTGGCCAGGCTGGCCTCGCGGGCCTCCACCGGGTTGATCACGTAATGCTTGATGGCCTCGACGTCCGCGTCCGTGAGCTCGCCTTCGAGGGCGTACACCTTGGCGGAACGCACGGTGGGGCGCTCACCCTGGGAGATGAGCTGGATGCATTCGCTGGCCGAATCGGCGCGCTGGTCGAACTGGCCGGGCAGGAACTCGGTGGCGAACACCTTGGCCGAACCGAAGTCGGGCAGGTCGGCGGAGACGTCGTCCACCTGCGGCTCGCTGAAGACGGTGGGGGTGGCCTGGGCGAACAGCTCCTCGCTGATGCCCTCCACGTCGTAACGGTTCACGATGCGCACGGCCTTGAGGCCGGAGATGCCGAGGATGGTCTTCAGCTCGCCGGCGAGCTGCTGGGCCTCGACGTCAAAGCCGGGCTTCTTCTCCACGTATACGCGGAAAACCATGGGAATCCTTTCTTGATGGGGATGAACGATGAAAAAGTCTGGGGAAAAAGAATCGGCTCCCCTCGCCGAGGGGAGCTGTCAGCGAAGCTGACTGAGGGGAGCAGACGGCAGATGAACGGTCATCCCACTGCTCCCCTCAGTCTCACTACGTTCGACAGCTCCCCTCAGCGAGGGGAGCCAGTGATTATGTCTGTAATGCCGCCCCGGCGAATCGCTCAGGCGACTTCGATGCCCTCGGACTTGGCCAGCTCGGCCAGACGGGACTCGATCTCCTCGTAGGCCGGGATGATGGAGCCCAGACCGCGGCGGAACAGGTCCTTGTCCAGGTGCTCCACCTTGCCGGAGTGGTCGCGCTGATCCCACAGACGGCAGGAATCCGGGGTGATCTCGTCGGCCAGCAGCAGCGTGCCGTCGGAGGCGCGGCCCATCTCGATCTTGAAGTCCACGAGCTTGACGTCGATCTTGGCGAAGATGTCGATGAGGGCCTCGTTGATCTTGCGGGCCAGCGGGGCGATCTCGGCCAGGTCCTCGCGGGTGCACACGCCGAGGGCCACCAGATCGTCGTCGTTCACGAACGGGTCATGCAGGTCGTCGTTCTTGAGGAAGTACTCGAGCACCGGCTCCTTGAGCGGCAGGCCTTCCTCAACGCCCAGACGGGAGCAGAAGTGGCCGGCGGCGGTGTTGCGCAGCACGATCTCCAGCGGGAACATGTCGATCTTGCGCACCAGCTGGGCGGTGTCGTTCACGCGCTTGACGAGGTGGCTGTCGATGCCGCGGGCCTTGAGCAGGTCGAAGATGATGGTGGTGATGAGGTTGTTCAGGCGGCCCTTGCCGGTGAAGTCCTCTTTCTTCTCGCCATCGCCGGCCGTAGCGGTGTTCTTGTATTCGACCCACAGGATCTCCGGGTCGTCGGTTGCGTACAGCTGCTTGGCCTTGCCCTCGTAGAGCTTTTCCAGTTTCTCCATGATCGCCTTTCAAATCAGCGGAATTTCTGGGTGAACTAACGGTAAAAAGGGTACCAATCGCCGGGGATAACGACGTGGCTCAGCGCACGTCGATGTCGAGCGTCTCGGCCACGCGGGCGGCCTTGACGCGGGCGTCGGCCTCGCCCTGTCCGACGGCGAGCGCCACGGCCATGCGACGGTGGCCATGGACCTCCGGCTTGGCGAAGATACGCAGGTCGGTGCCGGGCTCGGCCAGCGCCTCGGCCACGTTCGTGAACTCGGCCTCGCCGTCGCCGGCGACTACGATCGCATGGCTCGCGGCCACCTCTCCGGCCGGCAGGGCGAACGCCACATGCCCGGCGGTGACCGGCAGACCCAGGATCGCGCGGGCGTGCAGGGCGAACTCGCTCAGCCGCTGCGAGGCCATCGTCACCATGCCCGTGTCGTGCGGGCGGGGGGAGACCTCGTTGAACAGGATCGAACCGTCGGTCAGCACGAACAGCTCCACGCCGAACACGCCCCAGCCGGTTTCGCCGGCCGCCTTGGCCTTGGCCACCAGCCCCTCGACGGCGGTGCGGGCGATATCCTGCGCCCGTTCGGCCTCGCCGTCGGGTTCGGCTGCCGGCTGCCACGACTCACGGTAGTCGCCGGATTCCTGACGCTGGCCGATCGGGGCGCACGTCACGATGCCGGCCGACGACGAGACCGTCAGCACGGTCAACTCGCGCTCCAGGGGAGCCAGCGCCTCCACGATCACGCGGGACACATCGCCCTCGCCGGACGCGCGGCGTCCCTCCTGCGCCTCCGTCCACGCGGCGTCGATCGCGTCGGCGGCACGCACCACGGACTGGCCGTGGCCGGACGAGCTCATCACCGGCTTGACCACGCACGGATAGCCGACCTCCTCGGCGCCCGCACGCAGCTCCTCCAGCGATCCAGCGAAACGGTACGGCGTGGTCGGCAGGCCCAGTTCCTCATGGGCCAGCACGCGCAGGCGTTCGCGGTCCATGCAGATGGCCGCGATCTCGGCGCTCGGCACCACCTGGGCGCCGGCAGCGGCGGCCCCGGCCAACACGTCCGTGGCGATGGCCTCCACCTCGGGCACGATGATGTCCGGCCTGACCTCGTCGAACAGGGCCTTGAGCTCCGCGGCGTTCGCCATGTCCAGCACGCGGTACTCGTGGGCCACCTGCTGGGCCGGCGCGCCCGCGTACGAATCGGCGGCGCACACCCACGCGCCGAGGCGCATCAGCTCGATGGTGACTTCCTTGCCCAGCTCGCCGGAGCCCAGGAACAGCACACGGGTGGGGCGCTTGCCCAACGGCGTGCCCAGCGGGCGGGCGGCGGCGGGGGAGGAGATGGAATCTGCGGCGGAGGCCGCGGAAGTGTTCACAGCATGCTCAGTCATATCCCACATTCTGCCATGCCGCACGAATTTTGACGTCTGTAACCCGTCATAAACCATGCGTATAGACACGCCGTTGCAGGCATGCCCGGCCTGTCGTACCTTATGAATCACCGGCCGATATGTTCATCGCGGTCGGGCCAACGTTTCAAGGGGCTTCATACGGAACACGGCGAGGGGGATGCGGCATGCCAGCGCGGAACGCGGCACTGATTTCCAAGCGGGCGGCAGGACTGCCCGGCAACCCCTTCGCCGAGGCGGACGCACGCGCCGCGGCCGCCGTCGCCGCCGGCAAGGACGTCATCGACCTGAGCAAAGGCAATCCCGACGGGCAGCCGCCGGCATTCGTCCAGGACGCGCTCGCCCACGCCGCGCACGATCCCTCGTTCTTCCGATACCCGCCGTTCGACGGCGTGCCGGCGTTTCTCGAATCGATCGCCGGATGGTACGGCCGTCAGCACGGCGTGACCGTGGATTCCGCCACACAACTGCTCGCCACATCCGGCTCATCGGTGGGCATCGCCACGGTGATTCAGGCCCTCATCGACCCCGGCGACACCGTGGTGGCCGTGGATCCTTATTATCCGCAGTACGAAGGATCCACCGCGGTGGCCGGCGGACGGTTCGAGACGATTCCCGCCGAAGCGGACCGCGGGTTCCTTCCCGATCTGGATGCCGTGGATCCGGAGCTCTGGACGCGCGCCAAACTGCTCATCCTCAACTACCCGAACAACCCCACCGGTGCCGCCGCCACGCCCGAACTGTATGGAACCGCCGTGCGGCTCGCCAGGCAGTATGGATTCGTCGTGCTCAACGATTTCGCCTACGCGGGACTCGAGTTCGTCGGGGCGCGCTCGCTGAGCCTCTTGGAGACGCCCGGCGCATTGGATGTCGCGCTGGAGCTGGGGTCGCTTTCGAAGATGTATATGGTGGCCGGCTGGCGCGGCGGATTCGTGGCCGGCAACGCCGAGGTGCTTGCGGCGGTCAAGGCCGTGCACCGGCAGACCGCCGTGCTGGCGTCCAGCGTGATCCAGCAGGCGGGTGCGGTGGCGCTCGCCTCCGACCAGTCCACGGTGGCGGAGCTGGCCGTTCAATACCAGCATCGCTTCGAGGTGGTGCGCGACGGTCTGGCCGGCAGCGGACTGGAGGTCGCCGAGGCTCAGGGCGGACTGTTCGCCTGGGCCCGCGTGCCGGAATCCTTCGCGCGGGACGGTTCGGCCGCGTTCACCGACTGGCTGCTCAACACGGCCGGCGTGGCGCTCATGCCCGGTTCCTGCTTCGGCGAGGCAGGCGAGGGGTGGGTACGCATCAGTCTGCTCAAGCACACCGCGGACCTGTATCAGGCCGTGGCCCGCATCCGACGTGCGCTGGACGCGCAGTAGCGTACGTGTGGATGCATGCGTCGTACATACCATAAATTAGGCAATCCGCGCTTCGCCACACGATTCCTGCCGAAGCCGGCGGTTCGCAAGCTTTCCCATCCCCCGATCGCGTACGGGCGTGACCTAAGATGAGGCAATGCGCGAAAAAGGGAACGAAGAGAGCATCGACCGGCCGCTGACCATCGCCCTCGTGGTGGACACGGTGGGCAACCAGGGCAACGGCACCTCCAATTCGGCGCTGCAATGGGCCGCCGAACTCGAACGGCAGGGTCATCGTGTGAGGCTCGTGGGCATCGGCGCCCCCGAATACCCGGCCCGTGTGAACAAGGTGCCGCTGGTCTCCTGGGTGGCATCCAAACAGCTCATGCAGTTCGCCGAACCGAGCGACACGCTGTTCCGCACCGCCTTCCAGGGCGTGGACGTGGTGCATATCTACATGCCGTTCAAATTCGGCCGCCATGCCGCCAAGGTGGCGCGTCAGATGGGCATCCCCGTCACCGCCGGCTTCCATCTGCAGCCGGAGAACGTGCTGTATTCCGCGGGGCCGCTGCGCCACATCCCCGGCGTGTCCGGATTCCTGTACTGGCTGTTCAAGCACTGGCTGTACAAGCGCGTCGACCACATCCACGTGCCCACCGAAATGACCGCGAGCCTGCTGCGCTCGCACGGGTACAAGGCCCGGCTGCACGTCATCTCCAACGGCTATTCACCCGCCTACTCGCCCAAGGAGCCGGTCGACCCGCAGGCGCCCACGCCGGTGCCGTTCCGCATCATCGCCTCGGGGCGCCTCGCCCATGAGAAGGACCAGATCACGCTCATCAAGGCGATTTCCATGTCCCGCCATGCCGGGGACATCCAGCTGGTGATCGCCGGCACCGGACCGCTGCGGCGCTACCTGACCTTCCGAGCCGGCAGACTCCTGGCCCGCAAGGCGGAGATCGGGTTCCACAAGCACTCCGAGATGCCCGAACTGCTGCGTTCGGGCGATCTGTTCGTCCACTGCTCCATCGCGGACATCGAATCCGTGAGCGTCATCGAGGCGATGGCCTGCGGTCTGGTGCCGATCATCGCCGCGTCCGAACTGTCCGCGGCCAGCCAGTTCGCCCTGCTGGACGAATCGCTGTTCCCCGTGCGGGACGCCGCGCTGCTGGCCCGCCGCATCGACTGGTGGATTGCGCACCAGACCGAGCGCGCCGAATGGGGCGCCAAGTACGCCGAACACACCAAGGAGCACTACTCCGTGGAAGCGTCCGTGCACAAGTTCGTGGACATGGAACGCGAGGCGATAGCGGAGTGACGGCCGCGGGGCAGGAAAAGCCCCTCAGTCAGCTGCGCTGACAGCTCCTCTCAAAGAAGGGAGCCGGGAGCCGCAAAATCCACCTAAACTGGCTCCCCTCTCTGAGGGGAGCTGTCGCTGAAAGCGACTGAGGGGAGCCGTCAGCGACAGCTCCCTAAAGGAGCTCATCGCAGGGTGCGCCATGCGACGGGCCTCATGCCCTTACAGCAGCGCGATGAGCTGCTCGACCTCCTCCGGCGTGGTGGACCAGCTCGTGCAGATGCGCATCACGGTATGCGTGTCGTCGGCCTTCTCCATGAAGCCGAGCTTGATGTCCCGCCCCAGACGCTCGATGGTGGGCTGGTCGAGCGTTACGAAGATCTGGTTCGTGGGCGCGTCGAACGTGAGCTGGTAGCCCTTGGCCCGCAATGCCTCGCGGATGCGGTCGGCCGCCTCGTTGGCGTTGCGGGCGATCCTGAAGTACAGGCCGTCCGTGAACAGGGCGTCGAACTGCGCGCCCAGCACGAAGCCCTTGGCCAGCAACGCGCCGTGCTGTTTGATGCGCGTCAGGAAATGCTTCGGCGTGTTGTGCTTGGTGAACACCACGGCCTCGCCGAACAGGGCGCCCACCTTGGTGCCGCCGATGTAGAACACGTCCGCGATGCGCGCCACGTCCTCCAGCGTCATGTCGCCACCGGTGGCGGTCAGCGCATATCCCAGGCGTGCGCCGTCCACGAACAGCGGCATGTCGTAACGATGCGCCACCTCGGCGATCGCCTCGAGCTCGGCCTTGGAATAGATGGTGCCGTATTCGGTGCTCTGCGAGACGTACACGGAACCGGGGAAGACCATGTGCTCATGGTTGGCATCCGCGTAGAAGGTCTGGCAGTATTCGTCCAGTTCGCTCGCGTCCATCTTGCCGTTGTGATGGGGGAGCGTGAGCACCTTGTGCCCCGCGTACTCGATGGCGCCGGCCTCATGCACGTTCGGATGGCCGGACGCGACCGCCACCACGCCCGCGTACGCCGGGGCGATGGTGTCGATGACCACCTGGTTCGCCTGAGTGCCGCCCACCAGGAACCATACGTCCGCATCCGGCACGCCGCAGGCCTCGCGGATCTTGGCTTTGGCCTGCTCGGTGAGCTCGTCGGAGCCATAGCCGGAATACAGGTGCTCGTTGGCCTTGGCCACGGCGTCGATGACCGCGGGATGGGCGGCGCGGGAATAGTCGTTTTCAAAAGACAGCATTGCGAATCCTTCTTTTTGGGCCTCGTGAGGCAATAGCCCCGAGTCTACAACGCTGACTCGTTTGATTTGGTACAGAGCTGATATGGCATATTGAGCCGGTTCAAACCCTCACTATGTACGCGGCGTAACCATGAGGCCGCATACATAGTGAGGGTTTGGCCATATGAATCCTCACTATGTACGCGGCACCCTCGTTCGTCCGCGTACATAGTGAGGCTATAGGTGATCCGCGTGAGGAATCGAGCGGATAGCAGCTCGGAAAAACAAAAGACCCTTCCGAAAACGGAAGGGTCTTAGCGGGGTGGCCAACGCGGCTCGAACGCGCGACCTTCTGAACCACAATCAGATGCTCTACCAACTGAGCTATGGCCACCATGTTTGTTTCCCAGCAGGACTGGAAGACAACAGATGGATACTATACACACTTTTTCGGTAGCGTGCACATCGGCGTGTCGCGTCGGTGGTGCGAAGGTGCAGCAGCGCGGAAAACCGCCGATTTCCGGGCCTTTCGCCGTTCTGGTCCGGGGAGGTCGGGTCTCATGCGTCGTACCTGGCTTCGATCACCAAGGATTTCCCGATGATTTGACGAAGCCGACAACTTCGGGGCGTCGTGTTTGGCGGAAGCCCCAAAAATGAATCGAATGGACGGCCGCGTGCCCACAATGTGAGCAATATGTTTCGTGTCAAGCTTCACACGCTTAATTTCATGCGATGTTACTTCGCTGAAATTACGTAACAGAGAGAGAAACACATGGAAAAGGTTAAGGCTTTTGCAGACTGGCTGACCAAATGGTTCACGGTCATCGTCATCGTCTGGGCCGTCTTCAACTACTTCGTGCCGCAGGCCAGCCTGTGGGGCAAGGCGTACACCGGCTACATGCTGGGCATCGTGCTCTTCGGCATGGGCCTGACGCTGACGCTTGACGACTTCAAGCGCATCCTCACCCAGCCGCTCATGGTCATCGTCGGCACCATCGCGCACTTCGTGATCATGCCGCTCATCGCCGTGCTGCTCTGCTGGATCTTCCGCCTCGACGGCCCGCTGGCCGTGGGTGTGATCCTCGTGGGCTGCTGCCCGTCCGGCACCTCCTCCAACGTGATGAGCTATCTGTCCCGCGGTGACGTGGCACTCGACGTGTCCATCGGCATCCTCTCCACCCTGTGCGCCCCGTTCATGATCCCGCTGCTGATGCAGTGGCTGGCCTCCCAGTACGTGCAGGTGCCGGTCGAGTCCCTGTTCCTCAACGCCGTCAAGGTCGTGCTCTTCCCGATCGCACTCGGTGTGATCTGCCATATGATCTTCGGCAAGAAGATAGAGACGATCACCGTCGCCCTGCCGATCGTCTCTCAGGTCGCCATTCTTCTGATCATCGGCGTGGTGGTCGCGGCCAACGGTCCGAAGCTGTTCGTCGCCTCCTCGCTCATGGCCATCCCGGTCGTCATCCTGCACAACCTCTCCGGTTACGCGCTGGGCTTCGGCTTCTCCAAGCTGATGTACAAGATCTACCCGAAGGGCTTCCGCTACGCGCAGCAGAAGGCCATCACCTTCGAGGTCGGCATGCAGGACTCCGCCCTGGGCGCCACCCTGGCGCTGACCTCCTTCGCCTCCAACCCGATCGCCGCCGTGCCGTCCACCTTCTTCTCCGTGTGGCACAACATCTCCGGCTCCATCCTGTCCAGCTGGTGGCGCAACCACGATGACCGCCACGAGATCCACTGGGATTCCGACAACGGCGAGAAGGGTTCCGCCAAGGGTGCCGATTCCGTGCACGCCTTCGACGCGGACAAGGCCACTGCCGAGGTGCCTCATTTGAAAGTGAGCGCGAAACCGGGAGTGGTGCCTCACTGGAAGTGAGCGCGAAATCCTAGTCGGTGTCGGCTGGTGTTTCGTTGTGGTCTTCCGGTCGGACGCCCGCGATCTTGGCGAGTGTCCTGTCCAAGTATGCCATGTCGGGGCCGACGCGTTTCTCGAGGCGTCGGGTTCGTGGAGCGGCCATGTCCTCGAGCTGGTCCTGGATGGCGTGGATGCGGCGGACGAGCTCGGCCGGGTTTGTCTCGGCGATCAGACGTTCGATCTGGTCGCGTCGCTCGGGCAGGATGAACCCGGTGCCGCCGTCGGCCCGGTCCTGCTCGTCGAATCGTTTGAGTCTCTCCCATGGGGTCGTGGGCTGGTCGTAGACGCGCCGGGGTCGTCCGTCGCGGGTGCTGGAGCGTCCCACGGGTTTCTTGGACGGGGTGAACAGGTTGACCTTGACGCTCACGAGCTGCCACAGCTCGTTCAACAGGTCGAGTTCGGCGAGTTCGTACCGGTAGTAGAACGCGTGTTTGCGTACGACGTGGTTGTTGCGGGATTCGACGGTGGCCTGGTCGTTCTTCCTGTAGGGGCGGCTTCTGGTCTGCTGGATGTCGAGCTGTTGGAGGTGGGTGATGAAGTCCGTGT
>NZ_JAFEJP010000006.1:0-143965 GCF_018555355.1 Bifidobacterium sp. SO4 | reverse complement strand
GGGCGGATGATGCCGCCACCCGAGTACCAGCGGGTGTTCGGGGTGGCGGAGTTGTCCGCGGTCACGGTGATCTCGTTGTCGCCTTCCGGACCATCCCCGTAGACGAGTAGATCGGTGATGTCCACGGCGAATGGGCTGTATCCGTAGGCATGGCACGCGGCCTGATGCCCGTTGACGCACACTGTGGCGTTACGGTAGACGGCCTCGAACTCGAGTTCCACCGTTTTGCCCTGCCATGCGGCCGGCACGTGGAGCGTCCTCGCGTACTCGTAGACGCCGCCGTCGAAGAAGGCATTGCCGGTGCCGGCCGGCGAGTCGGCGCGACGGGGCGCGTCCAGCATCGCATCGTGGGGCAGCGTCACGTCCCGCCATACGCCGGGTTGGTTGTCTTCGGCCGTCTTGGCGCGAAATCGCCAATCAGTGTTGAAGTCCTGGCTCAGCATGTCTGTTCCTTCCTGGTCCTGCGTGTCCTATTCATGCGGCCGTCTCCCCGGATGCGACGGGGTTCTTGGGGCCCGTTACCCGTTCGTCGTCCGCCACCTGTTCGGTTTCGGGAATGGACGAGAGATCGGCGGCCACCTGTGCAAGTTCCTGAGCGGTGAGTTCGTCGTCGGATTCGTCAGCGACTGGGGTATCCGCGGCCTTGGCATCGGTGTGCCGTTCGACGATTCTGGCTTCGGCCGCAGCACGTCGTTCCTCGTTGGCCTTGCGAATTTCAGACAGACGCTTGTCCAAGCCGTACAGTTTCGACGCGATGGCGGCGATGAGGTACAAAACTGCCGGAATAAAGCTGAACAGCAGACGAATCATCAGGATGGCGGAGTCGGGCTGAGTCGCACTGTCGCCGGCGGAACTCACGTAACCGCCAAGGTTAAGCATCTGTCCCAGAATGAAGGCGCCGAACGCACCGCCGATTGTGCCTCCCAAGCCAGGAATTACGCCAAGGGTTGCCTCCATACGCGGCTTGCCGATGTATTCGTTGTAATCAGCGCACTCAAGAGCCATCAGCGTACCGAACATGTTGATCGGCACCTGTCCCAGACCGAAGAGCACGGCCGCGCACATGAGCATCGCAAAGTTGGCATCAGCGAACCAGTTAGTTACATAACCCAAAATGCACAGCACGAAGCCCCAGAAGCAGGCCTGGTTGATGGACATCTTCCTCAGGATCATCGGCATGACGAGCAGCGCGGGCAGCATGATGCCACTGATAGCCATCGCCGCGCTCATCAGGGAAACGTTACCGACCACGTACGTGTAGTAGTAGACCTGTATGCCCATGTTCGCCACCATCGAGTTCATCAGCATCATGATGGTGACCGGCCAGATATACTTGTTGGCCCTGAGCACGTCGAGCACGGCCTTACCGCTTATCCGGTCGGTAGTCACATCCACGTCATAACGCTCGGGAATGAAGAAGAAGCGCATAATGCCGATGATCATAGCGGGTACGCCAATGATAAGCATCATCACGATCCACCCCTGATGCGAGGTGCCCAACTTCGCCATCATGACCGGAAAAATGATATTGACCAGCAACGCACCCACAGAGGAAAGCAATCCGCCATAGGAACCGAATTTGATGTACAGCGTCTCGTTGTTGAAGGCGCGCACCATATACGGATTGGCACCCGCATTAAGAAAGGCGCCGAACACGCCCTGGTTCATTACGAACATGACGAACACCCAGATGTACTTGACGGTGTCACCCCAGCCGTTCGGCGTAGCAAACATGAGGATTGTGGCGATCCACACGCCGATGATGCCCCATTCATAAGGGCGGCCACGTCCCCAGCGGGTGTTGGTACGGTCCACGATGTAGCCGATCGGGACGCTGAGCACGGCGTCGAAGATCTTGGTGACCAGCATCAGCGTGCCGACCACGCCCACGTTGAGACCGAGGATGTCCGAGCAGTAGATGGTCAGGAAGCCGAGCACGATGTAGTTCATCGACGTGCTGATGATGCGGCTGGTCCAGGCCAGCAGCGTGCCGAACGTGAGCTTGTCCGGAGCCCTGTTCGCCGACGGTGAGGGGTTCGGGGCCGGGGACGCCTGTTCCGAAGTCTCCCGTACCTTAGTGGTAGTCATTGTGTCTCACCTTGTCTGCCCGGCACCGCCATGGTGCCGATGCGTTGTCGTTGTCATTGCGGCGGGTTCTGCTGCGAACCACCGTCGATGGCTTCAGCATATGAAGCAGCTGGTATCAAAATTCCCTGATTTATATCAGAAACACGTTCTTTCCCGATGTAATGGAGGATCCACACGAATATTCGATAACTATTGCATGAACTATTACATATAGCTTGCCGGACACGAACTGGATGGACGCCCAACAAAGGAAAGCCGCCGCGGTCTAGAACCCCACGGGAATCGGACCACGGCGGCAGGAAGATGGAGAGCTAATGGTATTGCAGCGGATTATTCCGTCGTATTGGCCAATGCAGACTCGGCATCGAAACGTTCACGCATCGCCGCACGAATCTCTGGTGTAATCGGATAGGCGCAACGATATACCAGTAGCGCCAGTAGCGCCAACACTGCAGGCACCACACCCATGAGGAACGACAATTTATCTAGCAATGCAGGCATTTGAGAAAGATCACCTAAATATGCGCCGGTGGCTGAATCCACGTTATACCCAATGGCGATGAGCAATACGCCGGTAATAGCGCCCGCAATAGCATTTTGCCCTTTTTCCAGCAATGCCTTGATAGCGTTGACCAGTCCGCCCATCTCACGACCGGTTAGGTATCGGTTGTAGTCAATGCATTCTGTCCAAAGACCGTATCCTGGCACGAAAGTCAGGCCAGAAGCACAATTGACCAGAAACAGTAGAAGAAACAGAATCCAGAAATTCTGCTGCAGAATCCCGACCATCTGAAGCACGAAAATAAGCGCAGCTGGTACAATCATCATGGCAATACTGATTTCCATAGCCTTAAGATTCGACCCGCACTTACGAACCATTATCGGAGAGAACGCCGTCACGGCGAAAATCGGAACCAGCGATGCTGCCGACAGAATCAGCGTCTGAACAGCAAATTGCGCATTGTCTACCTGACCGGTAACGAGATTCGCATTATAGCCCCATTTCAGGTAATACGTAGCCACTGCCGAGGTCAGAGTCCAAGTAAAACCGAAAAATAGGCATGCTAGGAAATTCACTGCAAGCGCTTTATTGCTTTGGAGCATGTTCAAGATATCTCGTGGTTTAACGACGGGATGTTTTTCATCCCGCACAGAGTGATGGCCTTCCTTGACCATACATATTGCCACCAAAGAGATGCCACCGACCACAATCACAGCAGCCGAGACCAAGATGCCGATGGCGTTCTTGATGCCTCCCATACTGTTACCGAGAGCAAGGGCCAGAGTCATAACCATGCCCATTGGAATCGCTCCGACAGTTCCCACGATGCGGCTGACCGTAAAGAATTTGGCGCGGAGCGTGTCATCCTCTGTAACCGACTGAACCAGTGGCAGGAACGCGTTAAACGACGTTCCTACATCATATGCGAAATAGAAAAACACCACCCAGATACCCACAAGCAACGGATTGGAGACAATGGCGTTCGGGATGTTGTACAACAGGATGAGAGAAACGGCCGAAATTACAACGCTGGCGATGATGAATTTCTTATATTTGCCATGCTTGGTAGTCTTGGCGCTATCCATGATCCAACCTTCGATTGGATCATTGAAAGCATCGAAGATTCGACCGGCGAAGAGAACCGTGGTCGCCAAAGTCGCACCCCAAGCCCCTATCCCGGCGTAATCGGTCAAGTAATTCATGAATACAGCGGACATAAGCGCTGCACCTGCTATGGAGATCAGACCCTGAGCGGCCATACCGAACATAGTTTTGCCATCATAGGGATATTCTCTATGTCTGGCGCGCTTCACCGTCTGTTCAGCATTAACCTCAGGGATGGCTTGCTGCGATACCGTCATCGGCACCGGTTCCGCAATCTGCGTCATAACAATTCCTCCTTGAATCGTTGTTACTGTCCAACATAAAAGCACTGAGATATCGGATTTACGCGAAGTATGTCAGTTTTTCGTTCGGATGCAGATTCTCAAGGGTATCGCAAAACGCAGATATGTATCATGAAAACTTGATATCGGTATGTGCCAATATCGCCATACCACAATGATGAGGAGTGATTCATGGACACCGCCATGCAGGGATTCGAAGAGATATTCTGTGCAGCGACCGGCATCAGTCTATGGCGATATGACACGAATATGCATCTGGAATATACCAATTGCCGCGATCTTTGCTGGGATTCGGTGTTTCGTTCAACTGGGTGCGCTGAGCAGGCTCGTGTCCATTGCTCACAATCAAATAGACCAATACTCGTTGAAAGTCCATTGAATATCTTTTGGATTACATTTACCGGTAACTGCATGGTATTGGATTGTCGGCCCCACGATCAGTCTAAAGGGGAGAACGACGGCGTCTTTCCCACCACTCTGAAAGACCATTGCATATACTCAATGGGACCGGTGTTTATCGCGGAAACATCATCCGTGGAGTTCAACCGTGCCGCACACCAACTTGATATACCGGATTCGACATTAGCGCTCATATCTGAAGCTCGTATGAAGTTGCCGGTAATCAATGCCGTACGTTTTGAAGAGTACGCGATGCTAATGGTATTTGCCATCCGCCGTGAACGTATTGGATTCAACGATTTTGTCCTTAATCCCTTTAATGCGGATCACTTGAGAAGAATACGACAAGATGCGATAGGAACTCACCAAGGATCCTATGAATATGAGCTCATAATGCTTAAGGACATAGAGGACGGCAACGTCAACTACCGTTCCAACAGGAAACGTATGTCACAATTGGCTCCTACGCCCGGCAAGATGAGCGTGGCCGATCCGTTGCGACAGACCAAGAATATGATTATCGTTCAAATCGCCACCTGCACACGCGCCGCTATCAAGGGCGGCCTTCCCTCGGAAATCGCATTCAGCATGTCCGATTCATATATTCAGAGCGTCGAAGCGGCTCATACCACCGTGGAGGTGCAAGCCATCAGCGTGGCGATGTACGACGATTATGTACGCGCTGTGCGGAAGATGAAACAGAATAGCCAGTACTCGGATGCTATCAACCGATGCGTTTCGCTAATCCGCATGAATACTACAAATAGCTATACATTGCAACAGCTCGCCGCTGAGGTGGGATATTCGCCATATTATCTATCCACACGATTCAAAAAGGAGACCGGCATAAGCATTAACGAGTTCACACGCCGCGCCAAAGTGGACTACGCACAGTTTCTACTCAGTGATACACAACGCAGCATCATCGATATCAGCGAAACACTCGGCTTTTCTTCACCCAGCCATTTCATTGCCGTCTTCAAAGCCGTGACCGGAATAACTCCTAAACGGTACAGAAACTCCCCGCAGAATGCACGCCAGAAGGGGGATACGGATGTTTATTAAATCTTTTAATCCGATTCTCGCCCACCAATGTTCCAGATGCTCCGCAGAAAGAAGAGGAGTCATAGGACAAATATGTGTCTGACGGCCAGTCAATTGGCTAGTCATCCGATGCGGAATACGGGAGTCATTCCAATCAACGCCGGTCCCGTATCACATGGAGATACCGAACGTCTCGCATCGACCTTGCAAGGATTTGCTTCCATGCCTCCCTGTAGAGGTTCTCGGGCTGTCGGTCGGTGATGATGTTCGCCCGCGGTCACCCCATCGAGGTGCGCGAACTCCGCCCATTCCGGACGCTCCCGTGGACTATACGTCTGGCCTTGTCGATTCTTCTCTGATGGGTTTCCTCCATGGTTCCGTCGGCGTATTCGTTTTTTTGTCAAGGAAACCCATAAGAATCTCATTCGCGGTACGGCCGCACCATACATCATCATGCACATTTCGTATCCCAAAGATGATTTCATTGAAAATGATCGACATATATGACAAAATAATTCAATAGAATCTTTTTTTCCGTTGAAGATGAATAGCGAATATGACGATACGATTCAATGGAATATGCCACGATCTCATCCAGCAGGAAGGCGCCCATGATCATCACCAGGGACAAGTATCTGAACGACCTCACCGAACGCATGGGCAACGGAATGGTCAAAGTGGTCACCGGAGCGAGGCGCTGCGGCAAGACCTTCCTGCTGTTCGACCTGTTCGAGGACCGGCTGCGCGCCCAAGGGGTGGATGACGCTCACATCATCGAGGTCGCACTCGACGACATGGCCTACGCCGACCTCCGTGACCCGGCCAGGCTCTCCGAATATCTGAGATCCCGCATCACCAACCGGACGGAACAGTATTACGTGCTGCTCGACGAGGTCCAGTACGCGATATCGGACGAGGAGCTGCGCGGGGACGAGCCGCCCCGCCTGTATGGGGTGCTCAACGGCCTGCTGCGCATGCGCAACGTGGACGTATACGTCACGGGCAGCAACTCGAAGATGCTGTCCACAGACGTCATGACCCAGTTCCGCGGACGCGGCGACGAAATCCGGGTCCGCCCATTATCATTCGCCGAGTTCATGCAGGCCTACGACGGTGACGTCCAGCACGGCTGGGCGGAATACGTGATGTTCGGGGGCATGCCGCTCACCCTGTCCATGCGCACCGACGAACAGAAATCACGCTACCTGGAAAACCTGTTCAGGGAAACCTACCTCAAGGACATCGTCGCACGCAACAGGCTACGCAGGTCACAGGAACTGGGCAATCTGGTCGACGTGCTTGCCTCCTCGATAGGAGCCTTGACCAACCCGGCCAAGATCAAGGCCACGTTCGACAGCGTGCTGCATTCCAAGATCAGCGTGAACACCATCACCCAATACATCGAATACCTCGAGGAGGCGTTCGTCATCGAGGAGGCCCAACGCTACAACGTCAAGGGCCGCAAATACATCGGCAGCCCCAAGAAGTACTACTTCGAGGACATGGGCCTGCGCAACGCCCGCCTGGGCTTCCGGCAGGTCGAACAGACCCACATCATGGAGAACATCGTCTACAACGAGCTGCGCATGCGCGGCTACAACGTCGACGTGGGCGTGGTCGAACAGCGAGGCACCCGTAACGGCGAACCCTACCGCAAACAGCTGGAGGTCGATTTCGTGGCCAACCTCGGCAGTCGCCGCTACTACATCCAGTCCGCCTACCAGCTGCCCGACGAGGAGAAGACCGCACAGGAGAAGGCCTCCCTGCTCGATATCGACGACAGCTTCAAGAAAATCATCCTCGTCCGGGACATCGTCAAACCGACCCGCGACGACCACGGCATCCTGACCATGAGCGTCTACGACTTCCTGCTCGACCCACATAGCCTGGAGGCATAAGACCATCATCAATGCCGACAGGAGACACCCCATTGGGGTAATGGATCCATAGTCAAAGAAAGGCTTCAAGAGCGTCCCCAAGTCACACCGCACTGTCCGACCGGTTCCTCCGAAACAACCATCCCCGGCCACAACCGTTGGGATATCTTCCGATATCCCAACGGTCAAACAAGTCCGCCCACTTTTGCGCGTGGTACAGATGAACCCCTCAATCCCCGCACATCCCTCACCACACAGCCCGCTCACGACGCCGCATCAGTCCCTCGGCCCACCAATCTCGGAAAAATAACCCGTTCCACGGCCGCTAGACCAAAGCCAACGCCTTTCGACAGTCCCATCGCCGCCAGATCAGAGCCCAGACGACACCTAGTCACAGTGAAGGGACGATTGGCTATTCGCACCATTCCTGTCCGAGCCGCTCCTTTCTCTCCTTGTACCATTCGACGATGCGCAGGACCGCGGCGAAGAGCAGCAACAAAGCTCCGCATTCGGCTGACTTAAGCGCGAATCCCGACGCCACCATCATGCCGGCCAACACCACGTATCCGCTCGGATCGTAGGTGATGCCCTCCAACACCATGAACAGTATGAGGAAGGCCACTCCCCATAGCAGCGCCACGGCCCAACATCCCAAGCCGATGAACATCACATAACGGAATCTTCTTTTACGGGGAATCGTCGCGAACGCGGCGGTGATCGCATCATCCACTACGGCGTCCGCGTCAGCGTCCGCCCGTGTTCCATACGGTAACGGCTCCCGCTCAGTACATATCATCTCGTCGCGGCTCATAAGCTCCTATCCTTTCCCGGCAGACGTTGCATGGCCGACTCCCCCGGCACCGACCATGACGGACCAACTGGCTGTCGCGGCGTAATCGGCGCATATTGCGGCTGCGACTGTCCTGACGACGGCTGCGGGTCCGCTTCGACCGGCTCGGCTCGTTCCGTCTTCTTTTGCTGCTCCCGCGCCGCATCGCGTTGCCGTTCCACAACATCGGCGAGCCCGTCTATCCGCTGCGCCACGTCGGAGGCCGATTCGAGATTCGCGCGGGCTATCGCGACTCGTCTCCATTGCGCCACGAGCGACACGAGCTCATCATGTTCCTGCGAGTCCGGCGCATCGACCAACGAATCGCTACGGGCGGCCGTCTTCCGTATCGACTCCGCGACCTTCTCCGCCTCCGCATCCAACGCCGCATGAAAGTCCTCTTCGACCTGCGCCGTCAATGTCTTCAGCCGTTCGGCATCCCCCTGCATCACTGACGCCTTGGCCTGTTCCAGCGGCCCGACCTCTACCTTCCCCGCGACCGGACTCGCTGCGATCCGCGCAAGCAGATCCTCCGCACAGGACACGGCATAAGCCCATCGCAGCCGGTCCCGATCATTATCCGTCGCGGAGGATCCCGCAATCCGCGTGTCATGCCGCTCATCCGGCAGCAACGATCGAATCACGAGATAGGTTCCGCCGCCCGCCGCGAATGCGACCAGCACGGCCACGCAGGCCATGGCCTTGCCTCTGTCCTTCAGCACGGCCGGCAATCCAAGATGGATGCCACTACGCCGACGACGGGAACGTGTCTCTCGGGTATCCCGAGCGGTGTCCTCCATCGTTGCGGTGTCATAGCGATTGGCCGGCGGCCCCAGATTCATATGGGCTTGTGGCTCGGTCCATGAGGAAGACTCCTCCGTACCCCTCACGCCGAGGTCGCCGGACACCGGCCCAAGATTGATCGTCCCATCCGTCCGGAGGCTCTTGTCTTCATTCCTTCGATGGCTCCACCGCATCACGTCACCTCCTTCCGAACCACATAGGCACATCGAACGCTGACTTGGTGCAACCGACGGGCCTTGCAAAGCATTCGTCTTCTCGGGTCTTCCTTCATATCCTCCCCTTCCGTGTTATTTATATATTTAATTAAATATTTAATTAATACCGCCTTTGCGCAAGCGCGTATCGGGTCAATGGATGAAGTCGATGCCGACGCGATGATCTCGCAGCGTTTCGGCCGTGAACTCACGCAAGGCGACGATGCCGAACCCCACGCCGCTTTCGGAGATCACGATCGACCCGTCCTCCCTTACCTCCTCCACGACCGCCACGTGCCCGTAGGTGGGGTCCGCGCCCAATACGCCTTTCTGGAACACCATCACGTCGCCGGGGCGCGGGGACTTGTCCATCGGATAGCCGAACCGTTGGGCGCTGCCGGACCACATGTGCCCGTCGCCCATCCACGGGTCGACCGGCTTGCCGATCTGTTCGCGACGTGCGGCGGCCCACCAGGTGCATTGCCAACGCTCGTATGAGGTAATCGGCGGCAGGTCCATGGCCTCCACATCCACAGTCCCGTTCCCCCTCATCGCCAGCACCGGGTCAAGCGAGCCCACGGTCTCTCCCCATGCGACGCAGTCGCCCCTATCCTCCTCGCAGTCGGAGGAGGACTCGAACCCCGGCAGCCAGGCCAGCAGCGTGCCCATCATCGCGATGACGGCGACGAGTCCCGCGACAAGCACCAACATCGGTACGCCGACCATGCCGCCGACCGATGAGATGAGCGCGGCGGTCATGCGCCTGCCCATCTCGGCCGCGGCACGCCCCAGACGCGACAAGCCGCCCGAGACCTTGCCGGCCATGCCGGAAATCTGCCGCACGCCACGCGACGCGGTGCCACGAGCACCCGTCTTGGCACCGCGACGTCCGACGGCACCGGCAAGGTTTCGTCCTCCTACCTGCACATGAGAGACACCGAACTCGCCATGAGAGGCCATGGCCCTCACCCCACCTGATATCGAAGGCATAGGACGCCCGGAACCACCGGACGCCGGCACTTCCGACTTGCCGAAGCGCGCCAAACCCGAGCGACCGGCATGAGGCGACATGCCCGTCTCGGCGCCGGTCATGTCCGACGCCGGTCCGGCATTGGCATGCCGTTCACCGTGTCCGGCGAATCGTACGGCGGATCCGATGCCCTCCTCCGTTGTTCCTGCCACTGAAGTGCCTGCATCGTCATCGTCTGCGATGCCGGCGGATTGAAGGTCACGTCGGACGCGTCCCCGCACGGAGCCGATGATCCCTGAGCCCCGAGCGACAACGCCTTTACCGTTTCTGCCTTCGGCAACGCCGCGGAAACCAAGTTCACGTGAGGTGATTCCCGCCGCGAATGCGGACGCCCCGTCACGGAACCGTCCCTGGAATCCGGCAATCAGGCCGTTCGCTTCGAAACCGGTCATGAACCGGGATGTAGTCTTGCCCTTCGTTTCTCCGATGAACCGGACCATCGCCGCTCACCGTTCCCCGAATTTGGTGGTGAACAGGCGGTAGGGCATCGAATCCGTGTCGATCCGGCCGTCGAAGGGGATGAACACCTCGCCGGCCTTGAGCAGTCCCTCGCCGGGACGCGCGCCGCCCAACCGTTCCTTCAGTTCGGGTGACAGGTGCCACATGTCGGCCAGTCTCGCCGCGTCGGTGGACGTCTGGTTCATGAGCAGCAGGAAGTCCGAGTTGGCGAGCATGAACCGCGCCTCCTGGCTGACGAGCAGTTCCTCGATGTTCTGCGTGATGCCGGTCATGCCAAGGCCCCATTTGCGGGCGCGTTTGAACATGTCCAGGAACTGTCTGGCCGCATATTGGTGGGAGAACATGCGGTGGAACTCGTCCACGTAGATCCAGGTGCGCCGGTTCGCCTTTCGGTTGCGGGCGACCCGGTTCCACAGATGGTCGAGCACGACCATCATGCCGAACGTCTTCAATTCGCCCTCCAGTGCGGCCACGTCGAACACGGTGAACCGGTTGGACGTGTCCACGGTGGTCTGTCCGGCGAAACCAGACAGGCTGCCGAGCGTATACGATTCGAGGCTCAGCGCCAGTCCCCGCGCCTCTGGCTCGTTGCTAGCCGCGAGCCTTCGGTGCAGGTCGGCCAGGGTGGGTTGCGGCAGGGCGGGATTGTTGCGGTATTCGCGATACAGTCCCAGCGCACACCGGTCCACGATGGAGCGTTCCGCGGCGTCCAGCCCGTCCGAGCCGCCGATCAGGGAGCCGATGACGGAGACGACCATGTTGGTCTTGGCACGGATGGGGTCGTCGTCAAGCGCCGAGTCGAGCACGATGTCCATCGGGTTGATGCGGTCCGAGGATCCCGCGCTGATAGTCACCCGTGCGCCGTGCAGCGCCTCACATAACGGCGCATACTCGTGTTCCGGGTCCACGATGAGGATTTCGTCCTGGGGCCGGGTGAGGAACAGGCTGGTCATCTCCATTTTCGCGGCCTGCGACTTGCCGCTTCCGGTGGTGCCGAGGATGAACCCGTTCGCGTTCAGTGTGGTGCGTGTCCGGTCGACCATGAGCGCGTTGCCGCTGCGCGCGTTGGTCCCGTAGAACACGCCCTCATCGTCCATGATCTCCTGCGTGGAGAACGGTATGAGGATCGCAGCGCCGCTCGTGGTCAGCGTGCGTCGCATCGGCAGCGGGTTCACGCCCAACGGCAGTATGGCGTTCAGCCCGTCCGGCTGCATGTAGGCGAGTGTCTCGCCGGTGCAGGAGAGTTTGCGGCATGCGGCGAGCACATCCTTGACGCGCTGGTCGAGCGTGGCCTGCTCCCGGGCGAGTACGGCGATTACGGCCACCGTGTTCACGAGTCGTTCGTTGGACTGTCTCATTTCGTCCCTCAGGCTGTTGGCTTCCTCCAGGGAGTCGCGCAGTTCGGCTGAGATTTCGTCGGCCGGGATGTGCTGTCGTATGTTGCGGCGACGTTCCTCCAGACGCTGCATGTCCATTTCGGCGATCTTGCGGTCCACCAGTGCGGCGCCTTCGCTCCGGTCGAAAGGGCTCAGATGTATGGACACGATGACGTCCGTCTTGATGCCGGTCATCTCTCCAATGAGCCTGTCGGACATGATCGGCGGGAAATCGCGGATCCACAGCACGCGCATCAATGTCTCGCCGTCCGCGTTCGAGAATCGCAGCCCCTTGGCGTCGGATGCCTCGACGCACCACGGGGTGATGAAATCCTTGGAGGCCGCATGGCCCGTTTCGATGAGCCGGTCGTCATACCAGAATGGTTCTCCAGGTCTCAGGATCGAGGCGAGCAGTCGAAGCCGTTCGCCGCGATTCAATGGGATGGCGCGGCAACCGTCCAGAGGGGCGAGTTGGCTGGCGGCGCTTCTGGTCAGTCGGTTCAGCGTCGCGCACGCACGTTCCCGGTCCTCCTCCTCGATGGAAATGGTCAGGTATTTGTCGGTGACCGCGTTGCGGGACCGTTCGCCGAGTTTCTTCAATGCGAGCCGGTTGCATTCGCCGCGCAGCTGGTCGAACGGCCCGCCGTCGAGTCGCATGCTGACCATGCGGGCGATGTCCTGTTGGCCGAGGGTGCGGGTCCTGCAGGTGATTTCGACCCGTGTGGATCCGTCGAACGTGTTGAGGATTTCGGCCCACATGCCCACCAGTTGCATCTGGCGTTCCCGTGTGGCCATCTCGTAGTTGATGTCGGACAGGCGCAGGGTGATGCTCCACCGGCCACCGCCTAGGTACGTGATGCCGTTCTCCAGCATGGCCTCGTAGCCGATGAGGTCCTTGGCGGTCCGGTAGTCGCGTTCCTGCTTCCTTCGTTCCTTGCGTGCCATGGCGGATCATCCCCGTTCGCTCATCCGGGCCCGTTCCGATCGCACGGGCACGGTCTTGCGTGCCGGCCCGTCGAGGAGGAACAGACGCTGGCCGAACCTGTGGGACAGCACATAGCGGAGCCATACCTCGGGTTTCAGGCCCTTCGGCCTCAGCCAGCCCCATGCCGCCAACGGCACATCAACTACAAACACCGCATACTGGCCGATCCCGGGCAGGTCAAGCACCTTCCAGAACAGCAGCCATACCGAGGCCGAGAGCACGCCCATCATCGCGGCGGCGGCCAACTGTCGCCAGCTCATACCCCACATGACCCGGGCCTCGGTGGCCGTGATCTCCTTGTATACACGAATCTCCAACGTCATCGTCGCCTCCCTCTCCACGCTTCCACCCCAAAAGGAAAGCCCGCTGGCCAGCCGGCCGCTACGGTTCACCCTCTGACCCTCGCATATCTCAAGAGAATCGATGGTCCCCCATGCGTTTCGGACAAAAATGACTGGTTACGACCAAAGTGCGCGCCCATACAGTGGAGGCATAATGCACAACGCCAGCTATCAATGAAAATCAAGCAATCGGCATTACCGGACTTCCCATACTCACATTTGTGTTACAATGTTCATACATCAGCATGTTTAGTAGGGGGTTGAATGATGGCCGACACGGCGACGATTAGCTTCCGGACCGATCCGCAAGTCAAGCAGCGGGCGAAGGAGTTGTATGAGTCGATGGGCTTGGATCTGTCGACCGCATTGAACATGTTTCTACGCCAGTCGTTGACGGATAACGGCATGCCGTTCCGCGCCACGCGCGAGAACCCGCTGAACGTGGAGGCACGTCGTCAGGCGGACGCCCGCGAAGGCGCGTCGTTCTCGTCGGTGGACGATCTGATGAAGGACCTGATGGATGCTTAAATCCATTTTCCGCACCACGCAGTTCAAGAAGGATTTCAAGGGCCTGCTCAAGAAGCACTACGATCCCGAGAAACTGCGTAAGGCCGTCGAGACGCTGATGACCGAAGATCGCGATTTGCTGTCGACCAAATACCGAGATCATGCTCTGGTGAACAACTGGAAAGGTTACCGGGAAATCCACATCGAAGGCGACTGGCTGCTTATCTACCGCATCGAACGCGACGAGCTGCGACTGGTATTGACCCGCACCGGATCGCACGACCAGCTCTACTGACAGAGAAAAACAGCCGGTATCATCATCCACTGCGGTAATGCCGCGCCGGCAGACTGATGGTTCATACGGAGGACCCCACGAGAGCATGTCATGAACGAATCGGACGTATCCTCGTCTCGCTGCGACGGTATGAGGGCGACGGCGACCTGTCTCCGGCAATCGATCATTTCATGACCACTCTCAGTGCCGCTCAACATTCCTGACGACGAGTCATCATTGCCACCATCGAACATGGGCACGGCGTGCGCGAATATAGAGGGATATTACGAAACCACCAGCTACCGGATGGTGGGGCGATTATCGATGTAGGGACATGTAATCGTGGCGCCGTAGACAGGGAAATGGTTTGCGGCAATCCGTTCAGCGGAAGGGGACGTGTCATGGTAAAGCTCGCTGATTTGTACACGGTGGACGAGGACAGTGCCGAACATGACTATCTGTGCTTGTGCGATGCGCCCCTACCGCAGGATGTGCTGGAATTCCTCGGAAAGCCTCTGAAGTGGAACCCGACGCTATCCCCGTCACCGTATGAACCGATTAGCGGTTGAACCGCGAACGGAGCCAAAATGCCGGTTCGGGCTTCCTTTCGCGGATAAGTCTGATCAGCTGCGGTTCATCGGCTTTTCCTGCACTGATTCCTTGATCCGCCAACCGTCAGATTGGCGGACGGTGGATCAGGGAACCACAGCTACACCGGAGCTAGGGGCACTACGAGCACAACGCTTTATCCATAATGGTCCGGCATATCACGACAGGGGTTGCTGGATTCGTGTGAACATAAATAAAGAGACCAGCAATCCGGCTTCATACTGTGCGATGGTGCATAAGGGTAACGGAGCTTATGGAATCGCGTAATCGCCGTTTCCCGCGGACTCCGAAGTTGGGACTAGGCACGCAAGCCTTACGCGACATCATGACGCTTTCCGTGGCCTGGAACCGTCCCAATCCATGAAACAGGCCAGAACCAGTGCCATCACTCCCCGAACACCGCCTTGGCGGTGGCGGAGGAGACCATGACCAGACAGCCGAGCATGATGGCGCCCAGCATCAGCATGCCGAAATTCGAGATCACGTACTGCCATAGGTCGGAGCCCTCCACGTAGCCGCCCAACGTCAGGGCCTCGCCGATGAACGCCCGGTACAGGACCACGCCCACGGTCAGCGTGATGGCCTGGAAGGATGCCTGGCCGTAGCGGCGCAGGTAGCCCACGCCCATGGATCGCGTGTGGTCGCTGGCCATGAACACGACAGGCAGCGACGCGAAGCAGGAGAGCATGTAGATCTGCATGAACCGCATGTACACCACCGCGAGCAGGACCACGCCGGCGATCTGCGAGACGAAGAAGGGAATGAGTACCAGCGTCATAAGCCCGGCCTGTCCCACGACTCCGGCGTCCTCGATGGCCGTGCGCATCTGGTCGCCGAGCAGCTGGCTTTCGGCGCCGGATGCGTTCGACAGCACGCCGGACATAGCCTTGACGATCGTCGAGGTGATTCCGTCGATGCCCTGCAGGATCAGACCAGCATGCTGGGCGAACAGGAGCACCAACGCGCATTTCAGGAGCACGGTGCCGATGATCCGCACCCCAAGCTCCCGGTCGCCGTCCGCCCTGACTGATGCGCGAGCCAGTTCGAGCGTGAACACGATGCTGGCCACGGTGGCGGCGACCGGTTTGACCGCGACCGCGTGCACCGTGGACGTCATGTCGTACATGCCCGCCGAGAATTCGGCGGGCCCCAAGGCGAGGCGGTCCAGGATGGTCCCGTCGATGCCGCCGCCGATCGCGTTGAGCATGTTGACGCAGGGCTCCACCAGACTCGCCATGATGACCCACCTCCCCGGTACGACTATCCAATAGTTATCAAATATTCATTTTATGAGCGGTATTCAGAAGCTCAGGTTGGCGAACAGCGCGGCGGCCGTGATGATGACCGCGCCACCGACGAGCTGCCAGATGCCGGACTGCGTCTGCGGGCCGGAATGGTCCTTCAGCCCTCCCGCCAGCGTGATCGCGCCCCATACGCTCCAGATGCCGCCGCCCAGCACCGCAGCCTTCTGCAGGAGCTGCAGTATCGTGTTGATCATCTCCATATTGGTTCCCCTTTCTTAGTTCCGCGCCCCGACGTCCTATGCGTCGGATGCCGTCTTTCTCCTGTGCAGCACCGCCAGCATGATGCCGCCGGCCAACGTGGCCGCGCCGCCGAGCACCATGAGCCACATCACGTCGCCGCCCGTATGCGGCAGCCTCACAGCCGGGGTATCGGGGGTGACGGGTGTTTCGGGCACGTAGGCGTTCCAGTCGTCCGGTTCGCTTTCGACCGGCGTATCGGTGCAGAGCTCGTCCGGGTCGGCAGGCCGGGCCGGTATGTCGTCGAACGGGTCGTCATCGCTCGGGAGGCATTCGATGACCGGTGATGCCTCGACCGTGGCGCGGTCCGTGTGCTTCTCGGTCACGCCGCCCAGCAGCCCCGTGACGTCCACCGATTCGCCGGGTGCCAATATCAGCGTCTCCCAACCGTCGGGATACGAGAGTTCCGCAACCGCACCGTCGCCTGCCACCGTCTCGTCGGACAGTTCCAATGCGGTCAGCGGCACGTCCCCCGTGTTGGTGATGCGGAACACGATCGTCACGTCCCCACCATCCAATGCCAACGCCTCTTCGGTCTCGTCCCGGTCCCCCGCTTCCGGCCCGGATGCCTCGTCGAACTTCTCGATGGCGATGGACGGCGACCGTTCCGGGGTGACGGTGGTCACCGTGTTCGACGGACGTTGCGCCCCGTCCAGCGTCTCGACGAACGTGTTCGCGAACTCGCCGGTCTTCGCTCGTGTGAACTGCACGTAGGCGCGCCAGGCCTGCGGATGCGAGTTGTCGTCGGACACCAGTTCCAGATACCGTTCGGTGGCCGAGATGGAGAACGTGCCCTCGCCCATGTCGAGGACGAACAGGTCACCGCCGAACGCCGTGGCATCGAAACCGCTGCCCGCGATGCGCATGCCCTTGGCCGCCAGCACGCTTCCGTCCGTGTCATACAGGTCTTCAACGGCGTACACGGCCCATTGGCCGGTGTACGTGTCACCGGTCTCGTCGAAGTCGTCGTCGATGCGCCACGAAGTCACCGTCGGATACACGCGGCCCACAGGCAACGTGGAGGAGTTGAGCTGGTACAGGAATGTCTGGCCCCGGTAGATGCTCATGCCGTCGGCGCTTTCGGAGCCGACCTCCACGGTCACGTCCTTGTATGGGTCGAGCGTCATCACCGGATTGCCCACCTCGTTGGATGCGACCCTGCCGTTATTGAGTGTGGCCCATCCCCGGTTCGTGATTCGCGGGTCCTCCCCGTCGTCGGGTTCGGCGGACCAGTCGATGTCGGAGCGGACCGTGGCGTCGAACGCCAGCAGCACCCTGTGCGATACGGCGGGATTCCAGTTCGTGTCCAGCCATTCACGGTGGAAGCGGACCGTGAACCGATGCCCGTCATCATCCCATTCGACCGCATACGCCTCGACCGGTATCGTCGCCCCTGCATCCTTCTGGGCGTTGTCCGCCGTTCCGCCGCGTTCCGTCAGCGTCAGGCTGTCCCGGTCCGGGATGGTGCGCGGATCGTAGTCGTCCGTCAGTTCCAGCCGGTCCAGCACATAATCCGATGCCGCGTCCACGTGCAGTTCGAGTTCGTAGGAGACTCTCTGGCCGGGAAGTACCGTCCTGCCGTCGATGCTCGGCTTCGCACCGGCATCGGAGTCGGTGCCCGCCGTGCCGGCGTCGGCGTCCTCCGACTTTTCGTTCGCGGTGCCATTCCCCGGTTCGGTCATTTCGCCCGTATCGGCCGGCTTCACGTCCTTGACGAGTTCGGGGCGCACGATGCACAGGACCGGCTCGTTGGTCTCCCAGTAATCCTGGTCCTCCCACCACACGCCCGCCTTGTTGGCCAACGCCTCATCCCCATCAACGCAGGTGTTGCGATCGGAATCCCCAATTCCCGACCCAGACCCGTTCCGGTCCTCGAGCAGGTCGGCGGCCACGTCGAAGTTCACCACGAACGGCACGAGCATGGAGAACTGCATCGCACTGGTGCGCTCGTTGAGCTCCTCCAGGTAATCGTCTTTGGCAGCGGCCCGGGTCACCGTGCCTTCCACGGTGATCTCGAAACGGTCGGTCACGTCCACGCCTATGAGGTTGATGCCGTCCGTTGACGGCTCCCGGTAGGAGTCCAATGCGAGGGCGTACACCCTGACCTCGCCCGCATCGGCCGGGTCGAGATACCGGTCCACCAGACTCCAGTCGTCGGCCAGTTCCAGCCGGTCCTTCGTGCTCCAGTCCACGGATTGAATCGTCATGTTGACCGCGGCTGCGACCTTGTCGCCGTTGAGGAAGCTCTGCCCGTCGGCACCGACCCGGTTGCCCCGGTCCGGGTCGGTGACCATCCGCCAAGTGCCGTCATCATCCATGCGCACCCATGCCTTGTTCGGCGGGTAGAAGCCGACCGCGAACGGCATGATGGCATGGTCGCCGTCACCCGGCAAAACTGCGTCCGATTCCCCGGCGTCCGGACCGTACCCATCACGGCCGTTATCACTCGTTGACCCATCATCGCCGACGACGTCCTGTTCGCTGGTCATGCGATCGGAACCATCCACGATTCCGATCCCGTCCTCGCTGCCGCCGTCCGGAACCTCCAGCGACGACGCCACGGCCGGCCCGGCCAGAAGGCATATCGCCACCGTCGCCGCCGCCAGTGCGCGCCACGTCTTCTTCATCATTCCCTTCACGCCCATGCGCTGCACCCTCCGTAGGGACTCCATATCACCCGGGAAAGGAGGCGGCCGAAGACGCACGAGGGCGGCTCGGCCACCTCAGGGGATCGATATGGACCGTGCGGACCGATTTTTCGGGGCCACCGTTGGTCCCACCGCACGCCCTCAGTATGCCGTTCCACCGCATGGCCCATGGTCCCGACCATGTTTTCGGGCTACCGCTATACGGAAAAGGAAGATAACATAAAGATATATTTAGGTTATCTTCCTAAAAACAGGTATTCTTTAATGTAAATGGATTCCAATCACTTTCAGGGAGACGAAGATTGCCTACAAGGACACCGATTCCGGTCAGTCGCGCGCAACGTCGGATCGCCGCGAACCTTGATCTGGCCCGGCGTCAGCAGCGCATCCCCATGGCGTTGCTCGCGGAGCGCGCCGGCCTGTCCGTGCCGACCGTGACGAAGCTGCTTCGCAGGGGCGCCGGTAGCCTGGAGAATTTCCTCCGCGTCGCACGCCTGCTCGACATGCTCGACGGGGTGCAGGATGCGACCGACCCGCTCAACACGGATATCGGTCGCCTTCGGGCCGACGAGGATACACCCAAACGGGTCCGATAAGACCTGGCCACGGAGACAAATAGGAGACATCGATGGAGACGAACGTCACTCTGCAGATCCAGGGCAAGGACGTCATCGTAGGGAAACTGTTCACGACAGTCAGAAGAGGCATCGAATCCGCGACCTTCATGTATGACGCGGACTACCTGCGTTCCGGCGACGCCATCCCCCTCTGCCCCGACATGCCGTTGTCGCCCGGCGCGTTCCACGCCGAGCAGAACACGATGCACCGGGTATTCCAGGACTGCATGCCGGACCGCTGGGGACGCAACCTCATGCTGCGCGCGGAACGTCAGGAGGCGCGGTCGGAGCAGAGGACGGCTCGGACCCTCTTCGAGGGCGACCTGCTCCTGTCGGTCAACGACGAGACCCGACAAGGTGCACTGCGCTTCTGGAACGAGGACGGAACCGCACTGGCGCCAAGCGAGCATGGCGTGCCCCGGGAAGTGACCATTCCGCAACTGCTGACCGAGGCCGACCTTGCGGTGCAGGACATGAATGCGGACATCCGCGATCTGCTCGCCGCCGGCTCCAGTCTGGGCGGCGCCCGCCCCAAGGCCTCCGTCCGCACCGAGCAGGGCGACCTGTGCATCGCCAAATTCCCGAAGGCCGACGAAAGCCTGCTGGATGACGTCTGCGCATGGGAACGTACCGCGCTCCAGCTTGCGGCCGATGCCGGCATCACCGTGCCCCATACCCGACTGCTGAGGGTGCGGGACCGTTCCGTGCTGATCGTGGAACGGTTCGACCGGAAGGACGGGAACCGGCTTCCCTATATCAGCGGATTGACCGCGGTGCAGGGCCGGGACGGCGACCATTACTCCTACTTGGAACTAGTGGAGTTCCTCGAGGAATACGGCGCGAAACCCGAAACCGACATACGCCAGCTGTGGCTCAGGGCGTTGTTCTCATGCGCGATCGGCAACACGGACAACCACATGCGCAACCATGGTTTCCTCTATACGCCGCAGGACAGAGGATGGCGACTGTCCCCGGCGTTCGACATCAATCCCACGCCCGGAGACAGCCCCAAGCTGCTGAACTCGCCCATAGGGTTCGACGACCGGTCCGCGAGCATAGCGCTGGCGATGGAATACGCCGACTATTTCCGGCTCACCGCCGAACAGACGCGGGCCATGGCGGCATCCATGGCCGACAGTCTGGAGCATTGGCAGCTCGTCGCATTGTCCAACGGGATCAATGCCGCTTCCATCGACATGATGAGAAGCTGCTTCGAATCGGCCGTGGACCGGCTTCGACAAGCCGCCGCCTGAAACGCGCCGTCGGCTACCCCTGACCATCCTCCTCTTCCCCGGACGGTTCATAATCGATATCCGGTTCCCGCCCTTGGACTCTCCTGGCGGAAACCCCATCCGCCTCCTGCGAGAATTCCAGCCGGGTCATGCGGCGTATGGGCTGTCCTGCAGTCAGGCCTCGGCTGAGGCGGGAACGTTCGTTGCGGCGACGGTTCTCCACGATCGCATGAATCTCCGGATGCGCTTCCAACCAGGCGTGCAGACGCAGGTAGCATAGGCGCATCTCCGTGAGTTCCAGTCGCCGCCGCCCGCGTTCGACCACGTGATGCTCGACGGCCACGCGCATCGCATATTGACGTTCCTTGTATGTCATGCCGCCCATGATCCCGTGTGTGACCGGCACGATCATGTTGCGCGCCAGACATTCCATGAGCACCGGGCAGTACCGGCAGACCCGTTTCGCGGCACGGCTCATCTGCCCGTCCCGGCATTCGACGCCGTCCGGTCCGATCTGCATCCACAGCAGGTCGTACAGTTCCATGTCCGCCTGCCCGCACAGTCCTTCCGGAGGCAGCGGGGATATGAAGATCCACTGCGTCCCACCCTTGGGAGGAGCCGACGGAGACGGAATGGTCGGTCTGAACCCAGCGGATCCACTGGTCCCGGAATCGAATTGATGAACGTTCATGATGTCCTCCCCTGTCCTGTGTCGCGACGCGCCTTGTCCAGTGACTCGTCCGTACGTACGCCGCCATGCAATGGCAGATTGCGACCGTCATGGGAGCACACCGCACACCGTTCCGGCGGCACGTCGCCGTCGAGATGCCGTTGCGCGTCTCCCGTCCGACTCGAACGGACGGATGGAAAATCCCGGAAGCCGTACACCGGGCAGCGCACCACACTCGCGGACGACACCAACGCGAACGTCTCGTGTTTTCCCGGCGTCCCAGGAATCCCCGCATCCCGTCGTGATGCAGCTGCCGGTCGTCGGAGCCTAAGGCCGCGCCCTGCGGATCCGGGGTCAAACCCATCAAGGAGCTGGGCGAATAGCCCGTCCCGGTCATTCGGATCCAAGCCGGCCGCGATGTCCCCCTCATCCGTTCGCGGCTCCCTGGAGGCAAGGAGATCCACGATGCCCATGAGCAGCTCACGGTTGCGCCGTGCGGCGCGCATTCGCCACTCCCCTTCATGCCGTCTGGCGAGGCGGAACTCCTCCCACCGGCGTTCCAACGACCTCACGCTGAGCATCTTTCCGCACCAGAATCCGTCCTGCGCCACCCAGGCCGCCAGTTCCATGGATGCTTCCAGTCCATGCGTTTCGAGCAACCGCTCCGCGCACCGCCGATCCGCCTTCCGCGTCGGTTTGCCCACGATCTGCTCTTTCGCCAGCACCTGGGCGAACCGAATCAGGAAGTCCTCGGCGTCAGGTTTTCCATCGGCCGTCGCCCCACGAATCCAATCAGGGTCCTCCATGCTTCCGGCCTCCGACCATGTATCCGAATCCTCATCGGCATCGGCTCCCGCACGTGTCTTCGATACCATCGACGCGGTAACTTCCGAGGCCGTCATATCCGAGGTCTCCCCGTGCGGCTTCGACGGAGATTGCTTGTCCGTCGGTGGGGAACAGTCCCCGTAAGGGGACGAAGGGGAAGGTTCACTTGACGGTTCGGGTGACACGCGGAGCACCGCATTCAAACCTCCGCTGTCACCTCGCCGGGACGTTACGCAATCCGATTCGCCGACTCCTCCCGCCGCTGTCGATACATCCGCTGTCAGCCTCGCATCGGCTCCGCCGATCGGCCGGCACGATTCATGGATCCGCGAGGGGCTACCGTCATCGACGGCCAGACGGGCCCTGTACTCCTCGATGAATATCGCCCGCATCGCATCGCTCATGCTCAGCTCGTACACAATGGGCCGTTTGCATGCGGGAAGCTTGCGGACCCGGCTCAGGTTGGAGGATCTTCTGATGAATCCGCGCGATTCCAGCCAACGCAGATGCCGCTGGACCGAACGTTCCGAACATCGGATCGCCGCCGCCAAGGTGGTCACGGAGGGGAACGCATGCCGGCCGCGCCGGTCGGCGTGGTTGGCGAGATGGGAGAGCACCGCCTGGGCGATGTGGTTGGGAATGAGGCAGGTGATCGTCATCACATAGGAATAGGCTTCGACGCTCATCTCTCGCTCCCCCTCTTTCCGGCAGGATGGGATTGCATGGCCGCGAACCGGTATTCGGCCGGTGATATGGCTATGCTCCAGAAATCGACATGACATCCTTCGGCCAATGGCCGGTGGCATTCCCCGCATAGGACCGGGCTGCGGTCCGTTCCCGTCTGTCGGTTCGCCGGTCGGTCGGACGGACCCGCGATCCCAGGCTCTTCTCCGGCCGGATCCTTCGGAACCGGCGAATCATCGTGATTGAAGGACATGACGGTTCCCCTCTTTCTCTCATGGCCGCTACGTCGCGGCACCGTCTTTTCCGCATCACCCGGACCGGGGAAAACGGCCGCGCGATACCGTCGGTCATGCTTCATCGCATGCCCGACGCCCTAGTATTGATAACGTTTGCGTTATGACGGGCACCGGAATCGTGTTCCTTCGCCGGTCATCGAATTCGAATCGGTGTACTTCCCCCACGACCACCATAACATCCCGCTTATGGATAGCCGCATCATAATGCCCTGAATACGAGGATTCCGGCAATCCCGTCCGTCGAAACGGCGTTTTCGCGGACGGGATCCATTCGAATTCACAGGAATACACGCATCATGCGAACGTTCGCAATATGTGTGTGGATACAATGTCTCCAACACGGAGCGAGGTGGCCTATGACGCGTGTGAGTGGACATTGTTCACCGTTATGGAGAAGCTGGATCGGCAACTGGCTCGCGGACAGTATCGGGCTCCGGTATGCGTCCGCGGAGTCCGCATACTACAGTTCGCGGGTCATGGCCTTCGCGGCCTATGTGCGTCTCGACCCGGACGAGGTGACCCCGGAGGATGTGTCCGCATGGCTCGGCCGAAAGCACGCACCCGCGGGTTCGGTCTACGATGACCGCAGGATTCTCGAGTCCTTCTTCGGGTGGGTCGCCGACACCATGCTGCGGGACGACCCCATGCCCTTCGTCCCCGAGGCACGAAGGGAACGATTCCGTCCGGCGGCCTCCGAGGACGACATGGAGCATGGCCGCGCCCATTGGGATGTGCGCAGCAGGATGATGGTCGTCCTTGCCGGGGATATGGGGCTGCGGCGCGGCGAGATCGCCCGGTTGCGCGGGGAGGACCTGATACGGTTCGATGATGGCGGCTGGGGGTTGCGCATCCATGGAGAGGGTCCGCGCGAGCGGATAGTGCCCGCGGACGAGCCCCTCGCCCATGCGATTCTGGTCAGGGGCGTGGGCTTCACGTTCCCCGGGGAACGTGGCCGGGCCCATGTGTGCGAGGACACGGTCAACCGGATCATCCATGAGGCCACCGGCTGCTCACCAACCGCCCTGCGACGCAGGTTCGCCCAGATCTCCCTGTCCCAAGCCGGCGGGAACCCGTACGCCGTCGCCGAGCTCATGGGTCAGAGCGTCGAATCCGTGCTGTCCCTCGCCCTCGTGCGCGACATCCACGAGGGAGGTGCTGCCGTCGTCAGAGTCGCGAGCGGCCATTGATTCGTCCCCCTCCCCGACACCGGGGCTCCCATGATCGGACGGCGAGGGATCCACAGACGTGGCGCGCCGGTCATACAGCACGGCCAGTTCACGGTCGCTCATGGAGAACATCCGTTTCACTTCCGCGCGGGAGACGCCGAACTCGTCCGACAGCTCCCTCAGCAGGGGCCGGATACGTCCCGCCGCCTTGAGATACCGGTCGATCTCGTCGTAGAGACGGCCCAGCAGCACGCGGCGTCTCTCCAGTCTCCGTCTCTCCTCCTCCATCGCCTGCGCCACCCATTGCGCCCTGGCCTTGGCTGTCTTGCCGGTCGTCATCATCGCTCCCCTCGACGTCGTCGTCGTAAACCGGTCGGGGACCATCGCCCCGTCCTTCCTCGTGTTGAATGTTCCCAACACGATTGGAAACGAGGATAACCAGCATGCACCAGGCCGATGGTCACACCCGACTTTTGAGACTCCGTGACGACATCGTCGTCACGTCAAAGGAAGGAGCAGCAAGCATAGCAACCGTACGTACGGTTGCCGCCAATCCCATCCGGGATTGCCGACCGGGACACCCGGGACCCGATAGGCTCACGCCATGAGCTGGCAGGCGACGCATCCGACCCGCTGTGTGCGCAAGGCGGTCACGTTCACTCCAGAGGAATGGGATCGGGCCGACCGGTTCTATCAGAAGGTCCGGCTGGCCCGAGGCGGCGAGCTGTCGTTCTCGGCGCACGCGAGACGGCTGCTCATCGACGCGCGGGTAGTCATGGTCACGGTCGCCCTCGATCCGGACCAGGTCCGCGCGGACATGGCCCGCATCGGCAACAACGTGAACCAGATCGCGCGCAGGGCCAACACCTACGATCATTTGTCTTCCGACGATATCGGCCGGGTCGTGGCCGCACAGGACGAGCTGCGCGCGTTGTTCCTGCACATGTGCCGCGAACGCGACGAGCAGCTTGCGGCGCAAGGGTGAGGAGTCGTGTCATGGCGGTCGTCAAGGTCGGGCAGATCAAGACCACGCTGCATCTGTCCATCGCGTACATCATCAATCCGGACAAGACCGAGGAAGGCACCCTGGTGACGGCGAACTATTCGGACATGGTCTCCGATCCGGCCGCCCTGGCCGAAGCGATGCTGGAGTCGCTCGACAGGACGGCGGCGGGCAGAAGGGCCGGCGGGGTGCTGGCCCATCATGTCATCCAGTCGTTCAGTCCGGACGACAGCCGGAGGATGACCGCACAGCAGGTGCATGAGATCGGCATCGCCTTCGTGGAGGAGATCACCGGTGGCGGGCACCAGTATGTGATCGCCACGCATGTGGACCGGGATCATACGCACAATCACATCATCATCTGCGCGGCCAATACGGAGACGCGGCGCAAACTGCGCGTGCAGCGGGGCACGCTTGGCGCATGGCGTGAGGTGAGCGACCGGCTGTGCCGGGAGCGTGGGCTGGAGGTGCTTCCCCGACGGGACCGCAGCCGGACACGGGAAGGGCTGGGGACGGAGCGGCATGGTTTCGGACTGGGCGAACTGTACGCGTCGGCCAAGGGGGATGCGGTCAAGGACCGTATCCGGCTGGCGGTCGATGCGGCAGCCGCCTCGTCCGTGGATTTCGACTCGTTCGCCGCGGCGATGCGACGGAACGGGGTCAGGGTCGATGTGCGCGGCCGGCATCTCACGTTCACCGATGTGGCGAGCGGTCTGAAGGTCCGGGACGTCCGACTCGGCCGAGCCTATGACGAGCCGAACATCATGGCGCGCATCGGGCGGGGAACCGTCACGCCGATCAGTTTCAACCGGAGGATGATTGCGGCGTCGGATGACGGCATGATGCGCGTATGGTTGCCCGGAACACGGCGGGGTCTGGCCTTGACGGTTCCGGTTGTCGCCATCGTGCGGGACGGAGACACGTATCGCGCGTATCTGCCGACCGCCTCCCCGTGCGTCATCACAGACCGGCGGGGCCGGTATGTCCGCCGCATCACGCCGGAGGGGCTGTACGAGTTCTTCTCCCGACCTCCCGTCCGTCTGGAGCCTGCGACGAGGGAGAGCCGGCTCACGCCGGGCAAGTCGGAGGCCCAACGCAACTGGTATCGGCTGCAGGCGAGGAAGCTCGACCAGCTGCACGATCTGGCCGATGAACTCAACACGGCCACGCGATTGACGCGCGATGACGTCTCGGTCGATGACGCGATCCGGGATGTGACGAACCGCATAGCCTCGGAGCGCGAGGCGTTCCAGGCGCTTCTGGTGGCGTTGGATGAGAGCACGGACGCCGAGCCCGTTGATGGGAATCGATCCGGGGAACTGGCTCGTGAGCTTCGGGACAGGGAACGCCGGCTTGACCGCTTGTCCAATGAACTTAAGACGTTGCGCCGGCTTCGTCTGCGAGTGAGGCAGCCCGAACCGGTCCCGTCGCATCGAACGCCATGAATAGTCATCGACCGCTACGGACAATCACACAAAGGAGGAATCGGGCATGATCGAGGAACGCCTGGAGGATGTCGGACGGCAAGCCACGATGGAGGTCACGCGTACGGGCGCCGGACTGGTGTTGCGTGTGGGAGAGTGGACCGCCGCATGGTTCCTACGGGCCGGGGCGCGTGCATTCGGCGGGGCTCGCGACGCCGCGCGACAGGCGGCGCATACGGGACGGATGAGTGAGAAACGCCTGCAACGCGCGGCCAACGGGGACATCCATATCTTCGAACTGGACAGGGAGCAGGTGCGCACGGTCATGTCCAGTCTCGACCGCGCCGGGGTCCGTTACGCGGTGGAACGCGGCGAGGACGCGACGTGGGTGCATTTCGAAGGTCGGGATCTCGACCATGTCACGCATGCGGTCAGGAGGGCGCTCGGCGACGTCGGCTACGAGCTACGTCTGACCGGCCATGACGCGAAGGTTCCGGAACAGTCGCCGGAGAGCGCCGAATCCCATCCGGCGGCCCAGCCGTCCCGAACCGTCCCCACGCAGAAAGACGAGAAGATCAGCAAAGAGGACACCCTCAATGAGCTGCATGAGCACATCGACAGGAAACTGGCCGAGAACACCATCCGGATAATCCCGCCTCGGAAGCATGAGCGGGCCCGGAGCCGATAGTCATCGTTCAGCGTAATGCGGCGGACAGATGCCACCGCATGTCGGAGTGAAACCCACGGCAGCGATGCCGGTCACGAAAGTCAGGAGCCCATCATGTCAACCCGCCGATATCTCATCGTCCGCGGAACACTGCTCGACGATCCCCGCTACACGCTGACGGCTTCGGGGACGGAATCAGTCCGGTTGCGCGTCGGCATCCGCATGCCGAACGGTCTGGTCGAACCGGTACTTGTCGAGGCCGGCGACGTCATGCCCGACTATTGCCGGGAACGGCGGCTGGCGCAGGGGAATTTCGTGGTCGTCAGCGGCTGGTCCCGGGAATCGGCGTCAACCCGCGCATCCGGATCGCATGATGTATACACCGCAAACGAGGAGACGCTGATCCATGCGGACATGATAGCGGCCGACGCCTCGTTCGATTGGAGGCGAGGGACATGAACGGCATCGTCTCCCCTCCCCTGTTCTCCCGTATCCTGTGCGGCGAACATGGCGTGGGATCCGTCGAATGGCATGGCATGCACATGCTCGTCATCACGTATGGCCAGGACACGGAAGCCGACGGCCCCGACGAGGCGCGCGTCTCGAGCACCGCCGATGACGAAGCCGAGCGGGCCGTGTCCGGAGGAAGGAGGCCCGAACCGCTGGAAAACGTTGCGGATGTCCGCTCTCCGGCACCGCCGACGGATCAGGTCTCCTCCGCGACCGTCCTGTCCGAACCGTTTTCGACGGCTGACTCCGCACAGCTCACGCGTGACGATGTGCTGGATTCGCTGCGCAGGCTCACCGCATCGCGATTGCGGGACAGACATGTGGCGGGACGTGAAGGCCGAGGTCCCAGAGAGGCGTCGCGATGAACAGGCTCATGCGCATTCTCATGCCGTTCGCGTTGGCAGTGCTGCTGTTCTGGCTCGCCAATCGGATCTCGATGCAGGTTCGGGCTGATCTTTCCGCAGGCCTCGGCCTTGACCGTGTCATCGATGGCATGTTCGATGGGGTTCTCGCGGATCCCCTGCGGCTGTCGTTGGACCGAACGGATCTGCTCGTGGGTCTTGCCGCGGACCTGGCAACGGGGCTGGCGCTGTTGTACCGATGGTCGATGCGGCGGGACCTGCGCGAGGGCGAGGAGCATGGGTCGGCTCGCTGGGGCACGCCGGCGGACATCAGGCCGTTTCGCCAGGAGGGCCGGCGCAACCTGCTGATGACAGCCACGGAGTCGCTGGGGTTGGACGGCAGAATCACGCAACGCAACCTGAACGTGCTGGTAATCGGGTCATCAGGTTCGGGCAAGACGAGACGGTATGTGCTGCCGAACCTGCGGCAGGCGAACATGTCGTACGCGGTCACCGATCCGAAGGGCGAGATCCGCGCCGCGGTAGGCGATTCGTTACGAGGCAGCGGATACGGGATCCGTTGCCTTGATCTCATCGACCTCGACCGGTCCGACCGGTTCAATCCCATGCGCTATATCGACCCGCGTGATCCTGAGGCCGGGATTCTGAGGCTGACGGAGAACATCATCTCGAACACCACGGGGCAGGGTCCGCGCCATGATTCCGGCGATGGTTTCTGGGAGCGGGCCGAACGCAATCTCCTGACCGCGTTGACCGCGTGGGTCCGGTTCGCGGAGCGCGAGCCCGACCTACCCCAGGTCATGGATCTGTTGCTGCTCATGGATTCCAGCGAGACGGACGAGACAATGGTTTCGGACGTGGATCTGATGTTCGAGGCGGCGCGTGAACTCGTGGCCGAATACAGGAAACATCCCGAACGTCATGACGCCGAGTCGCGCCAGACGTTGGAGGGATTGGACTTCGCGTCCCGCCAGTACCGCAAGTTCGTCCAAGGCGCGGGCGAGACGAAGCGTTCAATCATCACATCACTGGGCGTACGCCTGTCCCCGCTGGAGGTCGGCAGCGTGCGTCGGATACTGTCCGGGGACACGATTCGTCTTGACGAGATCATGGTGCGGCCGACCGCGGTGTTCCTCTCCCTGCCGGACACCGAAGGGACGTTCTCAGCCTTGGCCGCGATCTTCTACCAATGCCTGTTCGAGTCCAACGTGTACAGGGCCGACCATGCCGGTGATACGCCCGATGCCGGGCGAATGCAATTGCACTGTTTCCTTGACGAGTTCGCCAACATCGGGCGCATCCCGAACTTCACGCGGCTTATCGCCACCATCCGCAGCCGCGGCATCTCCTGTTCGGTCATCATCCAGAACTACGCGCAGGGCAAGGCTATGTACCGGGACGATTGGGAGACCATCGTCGGCAATTGCGATTCGATGCTCTTCCTCGGCGGCACGGAGACCAGCACGCTGGAATGGGTATCCAAGAGGCTCGGCTTCCAGACCATCGACGTCATGGACGACGGCGAAAGCCGAGGAGCCAACGGCTCGTACAACATCAGCTGGCGTCGTACCAAACGTGAGCTCATGCAGCCGGACGAGCTCGGCCTGCTGCCGACCGACGAATGCATCTACATCCTCAGGGGAGTCCGCCCGTTCCGCAGTCGCAAGATCGATGCGGAGCGGTAGCGGACTCATAAAACAGCCAATGTCGGACAACGTTTCTATTCGACGTTCAGCACCGGGTCGATGACCTTTTGCTGTGCCACATCGATGAATCCATGGTCAGTGACCGCATATGCCGGGACGGCGGCGAGACTGATGAACGACAGGAAGATGAACGGGTCGGGGATGCTGCTGCCGAGTTCCGTGGCCGCGGCATTCAGCCTATGCTTGTCCGCGGCAAGCTCCTCGCCCGTCTTGTCGCTCAACAGGCCAAGGACCGGGAGCGGGACTTCCGCCAGTACCTCGCCGTTCCTGACCGCGACCTGTCCTCCCTGAAGTTCGGCGACTCTGTTGACGGCGAAGGCGAGATCCTTCAGATTGGTGCCCACGACGATGATGTTGTGGTTGTCATGGCCGACCGACGAGGCAATAGCGCCTTCCCTGATATGGAATCCACCCTGGAAGGCCTTGCCGATATTGCCGTTCTTTCCATGTCGTTCGACCTGCGCGATGTAGAGGATGTCCTGGTCGACGTCGCTTTGGATGATCCCGTCCCTGACCTCGAGCTGCGCATCCCTGCGCTGGGTGATGGCGATCCAGGGGAGTACGTCCGCCACGATGACGTTCGCCTTCGACGCGGTCTCGTCCACGTGGATGGCGAAATCATCGGCAGTGACAGGACGTTGCAGGTGGACCGTGTTCAGTAGGCGCGGGGTGTGTTCGGCGACCGGGCTCGGGTCGATGATCCGACCGTCTCTGGCCTTCAGTTGTCCTCCGGCTATGGTGGCCAGTACCTTGAAGTCATCCGGACCGGTGGTGATGTTGATGTCCGCACGCAGTCGCGGCGCGAGGGCACCGACCTTGGTCGCGATGCCGGATGCGTTTGATGGGTTGATGGTCACGAATTGGATGGCTTGGATGAATCCCGCTCCCAGTTTCAGGGCACTGCGCACCGCTTCGTCCAGATGTCCCCGGTCCACTGCATCGGTAGTGCTCAAATCGTCGGTGATGATGCTGACACGTGAGTCGTTGAGCTTCTTCTCCAGAACCACCGGCAGCAGCTGTCCGATGCTGCGTGCGGCGGACCCGTCGCGCAGCAGCGCATAGGCACCGTTCCGGAGTCGTTGGATTACGTCGTCCGCACTGATGGCCTCATGGTCGGTCGTGACGCCTGCGGCGATGGCCACGTTGAAGTGCTTCTGGTCCAAGTCGGGCAGATGTCCGTGGACCACATATTTGTGGGCGAGCGTGTCGTCTATGGCCGCGAGCAGGTCCGGGGTTCGTCGCCAGATGTATTCGCCTACCGTTTCGGATAGTCCGGCCGCCTGGGGGTGGTCGAGTGCCTTGCTGATGATCTCGTGATTGAAGATTGCGCCGCTGGTTTCCAGGTTCGGGGAGAATGGGACGTGGGAGGGCACGATGTATTCGATGTTCAGACCGGTGTCCGCGTTCTCGGCAAGCACGTCCTCGATAGCTGGTTCGCCGGCGACCACGCCGACTTCGTGCAGGTCGGTGACGATGGTTGTGGTGCCATGCTCCAGGACGAGGTCCGCGAATTGGCGGATGGCAAGACTGGTGGATTCCGGGTGAATGTGGGCGTCCACGAATCCAGGTGTGATGTAGTTGCCTTTGGCGTCGATGATTTCGGTCTGTTCGCCGATTGTGTATTCGACGTCTCCGATGGCGGCGATTTGATCGCCGTATATGGCGACCCCGCCTTCGTAGATCTCACCTGAGAGCACGTTGACGATGTTGCCGTTGATGATTGCCTTGTCGGCGGGACGTTCGCCTGCCGCGACGTCCAGAAGCTCCTTTGACATGGGACTTCCCTTCTGTTTTTGAAACTGGCTGTTTTCGTATGTTCAGGTGTTCGAGCTGCCGACACTCACTTTTCGACGACCAACCTCCCCTGCACCCATACCTGTCGGATATTCGATGATTCCGAGAGGTTCATGATCTTCTGGAAGATGTCAGACGGCGGCTCGTCCCTGTCGAAGATGGGCAGCGGGTTCTCCCTGCGGCGCACATCCACGGTCTGGGCGTCCCAGGCATAACCCGGCTCGAGTCTGCCGACCGGAAGGCCCAAGGCCTCTCCTCCGCCGGCCGTGGCCAGATAGAACGCCTGGTTCAGGGTAAGGGCGCTGTCCGGCACTCCGCGACGGTCGGCGGCGATTGAGGCGTTCACTCCGGTTTCGAGCATTCGCGACGAGATGACGGACTGGCGAATGGTCTCGTACAGGTTCGGGGTGAAGCCGCCAGAAATGTCCGATCCCAAACCGACCTTCAATCCTCGATCCAGGTATTTCCGGACAGGAGCCACCGCGCTGGCGAAGAACGCGTTCGAGTGTGGACAGTGCGATACGATGGCGCCGGTCTCGTGGAAAAGATCGATGTCCTTGTCGGAGAGATGCACACAATGGCCGAGGATGCTCCTATCGGTCAGCAATCCGAAATCTTTGAGTACCTCCGTGTCGCTTCTCCCGTATCTTCCGAACGCGTAATGGTGCTCCCATTCACCTTCACTGCAGTGCGTCTGGATGTACGCGGTGTCATGATGCCTTTCGGCGATGCGTCCCAGGCCTTTGAGCGCCTCGTCCGTGCAACTGGGGATGAACCGTGGGCTGATGACCGGATATACGCCCTGACGGCTCGTCCGGCCAATCTCCTCGACATCCCGGATGAACCTCTCTGTCTCGTCCAGACCGGATCGCGTGGAGGAATCCCGATAATAGTCGGGATTCGCCTCTGGATCGTCCATGACCAGACGGCCGACGAGAGCGCGCTGCCCCTTCTCGGCTGAGATCCGCGCTAATTCGACCGACGCCTGCCGATGGATCGTGGCGTAGTGAACGACGGTCGTCGTTCCCACGGAGAGCAGCTTGCCCACCAAGTTCCCATACACCGTCCTCGCGTATTCGATGTTCTCGAACCTGGCTTCGGTTGGAAACGTGTATTTGTCCAGCCACACGTTCAGCGGCTCGTCAAGCCCGGTGCCGGTCTGCGCCCATTGAGGGGCGTGCACATGCGTGTCCACGAATCCCGGCAGCAGATACCTGGTGGCGGGAATTCTCCTGTAGACTCCTAGTTCCTTCAGTCTCCGACGGCGGTCCTTGAACTCCCTGTCATCCGAACGAATTATCTCTCTGATCACGCCATGTTCGTCGATGAGAAACATCGTATCCGAGAAATATCGGACCCGGCTTAGGCTTTCCGGAGTGAAACCTTTGGCTTCTATTGCCAATACAATCGTCATGCCGAATCCTTCCAGCTCATATGTTCACGGACTTTGTTCGCTGTTTATGCGTATGACGCATTCGTCTGCACTTATGGGAGGAATCCGCTTCTTCGACCGGGCCCTCAGACGGAATCATATTATCGGCAGAGAAATAAGGAACGGCTGCCGTAACCGATTACGTCCTGCAGAACGAAGATGTCATTACTCCTCCATCTAGCTCGATATTGTTTTCAACTATTCTTCCCCCCATGCCCCATGATGCAAGACAATCCGTCTTGAGACAGGAAGATACCCAAAAACGGAGGAGAAAATGCCTGTGATGTCATCGAAATAATCTATTGACTCCAATCAACCCCATATAAATATTGAACTTGATATCCGTTTATTTGCTCTATATATAGGGAGCTCTGCCGTCACCTTTCTATTTCAGGTATTATTGCCAGCACGAGACCCCGGAATTCGCGTTTTTCCGAAGGAGATTGACCGCACTTCACATATTTCTACGAGGAAATCCTCAGCCGCCCTCTCTCAATCCAAGGCATCATCCAACGATTGCGCTGTCCAGTCATCGCATCACTTTTCAGCAGCTGATTCTTCCTGATCTGAAGCGGAAAACAGCACGAAAACATCGTCAGCAAACTCTGATGGTCTATTTTCTCATCGGAGTCAAAATCATTTTCAAAAAAATAAAAATGCGGTGGCCTCTAAGTGGACCACCGCACCATGCCTGTCGTCGATTTAATTACCCTATATCTGCGTTCAGCAGCCGAATGACCTCTTCCGTCGACCGGATGTCGGCGAACCATGCGGCGAGATTGTTGATCGCGCAGTTGTGGGCGAAGTCGGACACGTCGGCATTGGCGTCTTCAGCCACGATGACCCGGAATCCGAGCTGCTGGGCGTCCCTTGCGGTGGACGCGCTGCAGCAGGAGGTCAGGGTGCCGGAGACGATGACCGTATCGATGCCATGTTCCTTCAGGACCCGCAAGGCATCGGAGGAGTCTCCCACGAAGGCGCTGAACCTCGTCTTGTCGAGAATCACATCGCCTTTCTCCTCCCGTACATCGATGCCGAGGTACAGGTCATGCCAGTGCGTGCCGGGGAGGAAGTCGGCGACCTCCTTCTCTCCGAAATCGGGGTCCTGGAACCGTTCGAAGTAGCAGCTCCACGCCGAAGTCGTCGAGGTGGTGAACCGCAGGAAGACGTTCAGGCCGCCATGCGAGCGGATGGCGCCGCTGATGGCATTCACGTTGGCCACGATATCGCGCGCCGAAGGGGTCTCCAGCAGCGCACCCGGTTCCAGGAAGCCGTTCTGCATGTCCACGATGAGATGGGCGGTGCGCTTGGGGTCGATGTCCGTGAAGGCGTATTCGCGGTTGCCTTTCAGCGCCCGGTACCCCGCACGCACAGATTCGTCGATGATGGTCTTGTGCATGTCGTTTCAGCGTTCCTTCGCGTTGGCGGCGATGCGCTCCTCGGCACCGTCGATGAAGTAAGTGCGTCCCTTGGTGGCGAGAGCCACGGAGGTGTGGACGATGAACGCCACGGCGAATCCGATGTAGGAGCAAAGGCCGTGCAGGATCGGGTTGCCACTGAACAGCCAGATGGCCGAGGCGACGGCGATGCCGGACAGCAGGCCGCTGATGCCGACCGGGTTGAACCGGCGGGCGTATCCGCTGCGGTATTCGTAGGGGCCGGTTACGAGCTTGAAGACACCACGGACCATGGTGATGTCGGCGAACACGCAGGCCACCCAGGCCAGCAGGAAGATGCCGAGCCATTCCAGGAAGGCGTTCAGGTTGCCAATCACGTCGAACCACATGAGTGCGATGGCGCCGGCGGTCACGACCAGAAGCCAGAAGCGACGATTCAGCTTTGAGGCTCCGACCGCTTCGGATGCGGAGGCGAACGTCAGGGAACCGATGTGCAGGTTGGTGAGGTTGACGCGGATCTGGGAGATCCAGGCTAGCAGAACGCCGGGAAGCAGTCCAATCAGTCCGACGAAGTAGAACGACGGGTTGGGGTTCTTGGCTCCGGTGGCCAGTGTGAAGTAGAAGCCGAGCGGCATGGCGATGAAGAACATGAAAGCGTACGGGAGTACGACGGTCAACCAAGCCTTGCGTTTGAAGTCCTTGGGATGGATGAAGCGGTTGTAGTCGGATGCTTCCAGCGGGTTGATGCCCACGGTTCCGGCGAGGCCGGCCATGACCGCGACGACGCCGGCGATGCCTCCGACCGATCCGGCCGGAGTGGCGGTGAAGATGTCAGGCATGCCTCCGTTGGTGTTCCAGGCGGAGACGATAGCCGCGATGAGCAGCAGGAAGTAGACCGGCAGGGTCCATGTGAGGATCTTGGTCATCGCGTTGATGCCGTTCCATGCCATCGGCAGGAAGATGACGCCGACGAGCACGTACCAGACCTGATTGGGCAGATCCCAGATCTGGTCGATGGAAGCCGAGAGGATCTGGCCTTCCATGCCTGCGTAGATGACGAATGTTCCGGCGTAGATGACGGAGGTCACCACGGAGCCCACGGATCCGAACCCGCATGCCCGGGTGAGCAGTTCGGAGGTCAACCCTTCGCGTGAGGCCGCATGCGTGACGACCAGGGCCAAGGCCATCAGGATGAGGAAGGAGATCACAAGCGCGGCCCAGGTGGCTGGCGCACCATTCTGCATCATGTAGGTGCCGCCGACGAGCGGGAAATAGAACGCGGTGACGAATCCGACAAGTACGCTCAGGATAGATCCCGCCCCGCGCTTGGCGGTATCGGGCACCCTTGTTCGCGCGTAGTCGTTGGCGTCCGTGGCCACGGGCTTCCGTCTGGTTGTGCTGGGGGCCTTTCCAATCGCGATGGACATGTCCCTCTCCCCTCTGTCAGGTCGGGCCTCGCCATTCGGTGCGGCACCGGCGATTGATTGATCCGTTTATCGTGACAGTGGAAGAGTCCCATTTATTTGTATACAAACAATTATTGTGCGGTTACTGACCCATTTCCCGAATATGACGAACTGATTTCACGCCCTGCGCTTCGTCGTGCATCATGGGCCAACGGCAGACAACGGATGAAAACCGACTTAAAGTTCAGCGGTCGGCCCGCGCTGCAATGTGCCGCAGAATATGAGCGAAAGCCTCGACTTCCTCCTGCTCCAGTCCTTCGCACAGCCGATGGACCGTGTACAGGGATGCCTCAACTCCTCTGGAATACAGTTCTCTGCCCCGTTCGGTGATACTGACGATGCGCTGTCTCTTGTCATCCGGGTTGGGTGCCGTGCTGACCGCATCCGCCTTCTGCAATCGGTCGACCACACCCTTGATCGTGGCGGCATCGATGGATATAAGCCTGCCCAATCTGTTCTGAGGCAACGGCCCCGACTCCACCAGTTTGGCCAATGCGGCAAACCGGGGCGAGGACAGGCCTTCCGGCGCCTTCTCAGCGAACAACGCCGTGCTTCGCTGATTGCATACACGCAGCAGGAATCCGATGTTGGATTCCAACACATAGTCCGGGGAGGTTCCGTCTTCTAGGGATGAGCCTGCATCCGGCAACCTCGAGTCCATACGATGCCCCTTTCGTTGGCCGGCGTAAGCCGGTAGCGAGCGAATCCTCCGTATCGAGCATAGGATACATCGAAGCCTATGGCTTCATCGTCGGACCGTCCGGTTGTCAGGGCAGGTGGAACGCGCGGACCTTGGAAGGCTCCCATCAACGTTTCAGCCAATCATGGCTCGAACTTGACGTCAGGAGACGACCAATCGCCCCGGGTGCACACAATCTGTCGTCGCATCATGAGTGGCCCGCACCCATCCGAACCGCAATGACTTATATGGTGAACACTCACTCATTAATGAGAATTCGATATATTACAAATACTCACTTCTATTTCAATGTTTGCGCATACTGAGCGGCGAGACGTCCCGCGTTGACGCCGCCGACGGCCTCGACCTCGATGGAACCGGCAACCGTCTCGAAGGCGTTCGCGTAGTACAGGCCCGGGCGGAGTGTGAACGGCACATGCTGCGCCCCGGGCCTGAGCACCGGGTATGCGCCTTCCCAGGTGAAGCGCAGCACTTCCTTGGTCTCGCTGAAGATGCGTTCGATCTCCTCGTCCGTGACGCGGTGGTCGGCGGAGAAGATCTTGTAGATGCGCGTCCGGCACTTCGGCGAGCATCCGGTCACGCCGATGGATTTGGCGTTCGTCGGCGCGCTGTCCGCGATGAACACCGTGCTGGGCAGCTTCCGGTCCGGTTCGACGCCGAAGTACCGCGGGTCAAGCGTTCCGGCGACCAAGGTCGTTTCCACCTTCTGATAGGGCAGCACCGGAACCTCGACCGGCCTGCCGTCCTCAATGAGCTTCAGGTGGGCCAATGCCAGCGGTGCAGCCAGCACCACCAGGTCGAACCGTTCGGCCTGCCCATCGCCGGATGATGATTCCGACGTTTCCCCCGCCAGATATCGCACCTCGTATCCGCCTGGGCCTCCCACGCTCCTCCGTTCGACCGACGTCACCGTGGTGTTGTACCGGGTCGTCACACCGATGGCTTCGAGCGTGCGGTGCAGCAGGCTCCAGTTGCCCCCATCGATGCAGTACAGGTAGCCGCCCGCCAGCCCCGCGCCGGCCAGGCCGACCTCGCCGGCGAACGCCTCGATCCCCTCGCCTTGGTTGTACATGTTGTGCACAATCGGCTCGGCGATGTCCTTGATCAGTTTTTCATTGGCACCGGCCTTACGCAGCGCCTGCCCCAGCGACACCGACGTGGCCTCCCCCAAACCAAGGGCGTCCACGATCTGCTCGGGCGTCTCGAACGTCCGGCCTTCATCCTGAAGGTCGTAGATCCGGTTCCATGCGTTCGCGTTGCGTATCGCCTGCCGGACCAGTGTCAGGCTCGACCGGATGCCGGCGTGACGGACGATCGCCCAGCCGAGCGATGCCAATGAGGTCTTCGCCCATACCGGGAACCCATCCCGGGTCCAGAATGCGTAGGTCTCGTCCTTGCCGTCGATGCTCAGCCCGGACTCCCCTTCCTTGGCTCCGGTGAGCTGCTGCCACTGGCGGGTGTATTTGCCTGTGGAATGCAGGATCGAGCCGCCGATCTCCACCGTGGTTCCGGCGAATTCCACCGTCCATGCGCGCCCTCCGGCGTGCTCCTTCTTCTCGAACACCGTGATGTCTGCATCGTCACCCACCAGCTCACGCAACTGCCAAGCCGCACCCACACCGGCAGCACCGGCGCCGGCAACCGCTATCCTAGCCATTCCCGCTCCCCTATCGTCCGCAAACCTATATCCACATGAAATGTATCCACGCCCCATACAAGGCACCAGCCGACATCCCGCTCACGGTTATATGGGTTGCTTATAGGAGGCTATCGTGCGAAGCGCACCCCCCACTGCTGTCTTCAATCTCCCCACGCTAGGCAATAGCGAGAATCGAACCCGGCCATAGTATTTAATTAGTTAATTATTTAATTATATAATTATATAATTAAATACTTCTTACTTTCTTGCCCTCATCTCTATAAATCACATGGACAGAATTGCCCACACATGATTTGGCGACCGCCGTATGCCGAAATGAGCTTGTCGTATTCGCATATGTCGCCAACCAAATGACGAACTCGAGGGCGAGTCGTCAAGACACTGCGACTCCACTCCTCATACAATCCTCTAACGTCTGTTCAATAACGGATATGGCTTCACCGACTTCACGAGCTAGACTTACGCTCATGCCGATTCGTCGTGTCCTGGACCGACCTTCAATGACTAGCTCTTCCGATCACGGCACCAGGCGCAGTCGCCTCTTTCCCCTGCGTGGCAGGAGGCGCCCGACAAGGCAGGTGCATGTTCAGTCTGCCTGACATTTTGTATTAATTAATTATTTAATTAAATAGTTTTCGTCGATCCCGACCAACCGTTTCCAGCGCTCACTGGAGAGAATGCGGGAAACGGCCATAAGGGAGCGAAGGGCTGGGGCATCCCCTACGCCATGGACCCCGCAAGATAAGCCTCCATGATAAAGACAGGAAGTCGTCCTTAATTAATTAAATATTTAATTAATTCCACTCGCGATAGGAGACAAGCCTTTCACACGCGATGCCCCGGACTCCTTCCGGTCAACGACGCCATAACCCAAGCTGCATCAGTCATCATTGATGTTCGTGCATCACCATGGGTTCACCGGAATCATGCAAAGCATTAAATAATTAATTATTAAAATAATACTATCTTCTTGAGATTTCGGAACCTCCCATCGCAGGCGTCCCATGGCAAACCCCTGACAAGTCGCGTCCAGGCCGCTGCGGAACCATCACATCATAAACCGGGCAGCCACATTGATCCGGAATCGCCCCATTCTTCATGATCAACCGAATTGTAGTTGAAGTCGATAAAAGCGCTGGTTAAGGTTCTCGGGGCAGAGCACATCTTAATTTCCGAGGAGACAGCAAAGTATCCCTAAATACTCTGGATACGCCTAACAAGCACTTCAATTCGCGTATTGGCATTATTGTGTTATTTAGTTAATTAATTAAATACTTATACGTATGTCTTACACTCTCTATCACGACAACGTTTTTCAGACAATCGCAGTGCCCAGCTGAAGCATAGTGCCATTGCAATCCATGGTTCGTTGGCACCATGAATCTACTTGCTCGAACCCAACTGAGGCATAAGTCGCACACTGACATCCTTGCGCATGATGCGGAATTGCATCTAGTCATGTCCGAGCATCCGGAGGGATGACGATGGAACCGAAGTCTGTGTTAATTAGTTAAATAGTTAATTAATTAACAAATATCGAAGATATGCGACTATCGACCTCTTCAAAGCGCGAGGGGATGGTCGTCTGCGCCGACGCTTCCGAACTCAACAACGCCCGACGATTCGGACCCGCTCGCGGATCGGAAGTCCGACGCGATTCTCTTTCATGGTTTTCATGCTGTCGCAGTGCGAATCACAGGACTCTCATTAACGAGAGAACAGGTATTTAATTAATTATTTAATACAATAATGCAACTCCCTTTCGAAGAACCAGCGGGGCATGCGAGGTGGGGCATATACTTCGAGATTACTGCGTCAAGTACCGTTCACGGACACTAACGCCAACTTGTGTTAATTAATTAATTAATTGTTTAACACAAATGTGAACATCACTGATAATTGCGTCTTCTGTCGGGGCAAGACCGCTACGATGGAACGCATGGTGAGGAAGCAGACAGAAACGCACGGCGAGGAAAGCCCGGAGATGCAGCCGAAGATATCGCATGCGGCATTGATTCGACCGCAGACACTGGCCGACATCGAAATGAGGGAGCCCGACAGCAAGGAAATCTGGTACGGCCATTCCATCCTCACCTCGACGCTGTTCCCACCTACCCAGCCTGCGGCGGGCACCGACTTCGTGAGCAAGACCAACGGAACACTCGAATACGTGCTCGAGGCCGGCATCGATCCGGAGGAGCGCAAGCGCAAGTTCCCCTATGGCAAGTATCCACGCCTGGTGATGGCATGGATTGCCAAGCAGATCAGGGCGGCCGGCCGTCACAAGACCGAATACGTCGATCCGGAGACGCGCACCATTACCATTCCCTCGATTTGGCAACTCTGCAACGAGATGGGCCTGCCACGCGGAGGCAAGACCGCCGACAAAATCCAGGAGCAGCTCAGGCTGCTGCTCTCCAGTCACATCACCATCCGTCGAACCACTGGTTTTGCGGGCGGCAAGCTTCATGACATGGTGAGCCTTCCGATTGTGGAGGCGGTACGGTTCAAGGAGGATGACGCAAATGCGGCATTCTCAGGCAGTGCGTTCGTGCTCACCCAAGAGGTGTACAACCGTCTCGCCCGTGAATCCGCACCGTTCGATACCAGGGCTAGTTCGCTGCTGCTGTCGGGACGAAGTGTTCTTCCCTATGACGTGTACGTGTGGATTACCGGAAGCATGAAGAACCTTGACCATGATTTGCCGGTCTCATGGGATTGGCTGTATGAACGCTTCGGCGATGGCATTGCGGACATGAGAAACTTCCGTCTGAAGTTCCGTCGCGCTTTGGACAAAGTCAGCGAGGTGTACCCAGCCGCGCGCTTCACCGTGACACGAAAAGCGGTCATCCTCCATCCGAGTCCAACTGCAATTGCGGCGCATCCAAAATCCGTGGAGACGACTGCAGTCGAGGAGTAATCACATTTTTACTTCGATAGTCCACGTATTTGCTGCACATGAGGGAATGAAACAGAACCGGAGCCTTTACTGATGATGGACTAACGAAGTATTTACGTAAAGACAGGAGAAGCTCGGATGTGAAGCAGCTTTCTCCAACGCAGATGATGGACCTTCGTAGTACATCACTAACCGTATGAAGTGGGAAAACTGGACAGGAAGCACGTGGAATGGGGATGTCTTTCACGGAGTCAACAGCTGAATGACAGTGCCAGAGACAAGATGGTGGACTAACGAAGTAGTAAAGGTTCAGCTGATTGGCTGTACCGGTGATTGTGGGTTCCGTATGTGGATAAGTCGGCAAGCATGTTGTTATAACTAATCTATAACCCTATAACAGCTATAACACTATAAGAGGAGTGGCTCGGGCCTTGCGGGAGTAAGGCTGAAAGGATGTCAACTACTGCGATAGCCCACTGTTTGTACTGCGATAGTCCACTTTAACGGCTTCGATAGTCCATTAAAGCTACTTCGATGGTCCACTATCAACTACTGCGATAGTCCATCAGGACGACGTCTTGAAAACCGATGTACTGCGATAGTCCACCAAAGTGTACTGCGATAGTCCACTACGGTGGCCGGTTATCCACAGGAGCCTTATGCCCCGGTCTCGGCAACGGAGCCATGCGACCGGAGGCTGTGCCGAATGGGATGAACTCATGTGAGTTGTGCAGGGAAATTCGACGCCAGGAGGTGCCCGATGATTTCAACGATCGTGGAATCCGCGAGCCGAACGACTATTACGTGGCGGAGCGATGATGAGGAGGACTACATGAAAAGTACTTCGATAGTCCATCAAGGGGAGCCGGTGAATACAGTCCAAGTACTTCGATAGTCCACCATCGTGCAGTGGATTCAAACGTCGGGCCGGCGATCCTTGCGTGGCCCGAGTCTTTGAGGGGAGTACTTCGATAGTCCATCAATGCTCGTGCGGCGAAAACAGGGGTTGCTTCGCGCAAAGTACTTCGATAGTCCATTGATGTTTCGGTGTACTCGGATGAGACCTTCCGGTTGTGTGGTGACTCTGGCTCATATGGGGCTCGGAGCGGTCACGTCCGGTACCGGACGGTATCGGACGTTGGTGTGACTGGAAAGCGAAGAGACATGCGGCGGTTGGCTGCGGCTACATGCCCCGGCAGGTGTCCAATTAATTAATTATTGTATTAATTAATTACTGTTAAGGAAAGGACCGCTGATGAAGGTAGCAATAGCGAACGCCAAGGGAGGGGTGGCGAAGACCACCACGGCTATATACCTGGCCTGCGCCGCGGTGATGAGGGGACTGGAGGCGGAGGTGCTGGACGCCGACCCGCAGTCGTCCGCAAGCATGTGGGCCGATCTCGCTGCGGACAATAACGACCCGTTGCCCTTTGATGTGGTGCCCGCCAACCTGTCGACGCTTGCGCGCCTGGATTGCAGGCCGGGGGAGTGGAAGTTCATCGACGCCCCGCCGTCCGGTCGCGTGCTCGAGGCCGCGATCGAGGCCGCCGACTTCGTGATCGTGCCGACTTCCGATTCTCCTCTCGATCTGCAGCAGGCCTGGGCCACACTCAAGGCGGTAAGCGGGACCAAGCCGTCCGCGGCGCTGGTGGTGCGTGCCGAGATGGGCACCAACGCTTTCAAAGAGACCCTTGAGGCACTGGACGAGAACGACACCGTGCGCTTCGAGACTGTGGTCCGCAAGCGCCAGGAAATCAAGAAGTCGCTCGGTTGGAACCCCACCAAGCTTTACGAGTACGGCGACGTGCTCAGCGAACTCATCAAGGAGGTCGAACAGTGAAAGGCAACCGCAGGGCCTACAAGCCCGTGAGCGAGGAACGGGAGATCAACGAGGTCAAAGACGTGTTCCGCCAGGACCCGACCACCGTCGAAGAGGACAACCCTCTGATGATGACTTCCGTCCGTCTGCGCGCCAAGACCCGTACCGCGGCGAAACTCTATGCGGTCGAGCACGGCATGAAACTGCAGGACGTCATCGATGCGGCCCTCAGGCAGTATCTCGGCATGAAGTGATACAAAGACCCGTCGGCGGTGATGATTCCGCCGACGGGTCTTTGCCGAGTGGGGAGATGTGAAGCGGCGGCACTGGGGAAACAGTTGAATATAAAAAATAAAACGGATACCCATAGAGTATTCGTGTCCTAATACATATATTATAGTCGTATGAGAATGAATCTGGGTCCCGGCTACGAACGCCGGGAATGGCTGTTCAACCGCATCGAAGGTTTCGGCATCAGGGGAGTGCTGGATACCGAATCGAAGCTCGACCCCGCGGCTCCGAACCAGATGAAGCACCTCGGAGCCGACCTGTACGTGCCATGCAACATGCAGGCCTTCGACATCGCCGTCGATGAAGTGAAAGGTCTGGTCATCAAGGCGATCGAAGTGAACTATCTCCCCGGCAAGGACGACTTCGTGATCTCCAAGCTGGTCCTCGATGGCTCGGCCGAAAAGCAGGATGCTTCCAAGCGGGGCAATGATCCGATTGATATCGACGGTGGTGTACTGACCAAGCTCGCCCTGGAACGATACAAGCGCAAGGTCATCTCCTCGTGGATCCTGCAGGACGGTGGCCCCACGGATGAACCCAGATGGCATGCGTGGAACAACGAGTCATACATGTATGGCGGGGCTTCGCATTCCAGGGGCGGGGATGAATGGGACCTCATGAAGGTGGCCAGGGTATACGTCTCATCCCGATACGGCAACGCGGATGCCCACGAGATGGTCGCTAAGGCACTCGGCGTCAGCAAATCCACCGCCGGGCGATGGATCAAGAAGGCAAGGGATGCCGGATACATCGACCGTATCGCTCCGCGGCCGGTGCGATACGACGGGGTAGATTAACCCAATCGTGGCGTGCCCTTCCAAGACTGGCGGTAGACGCGCACTATAGAAAGTGAGTATTATTTATTTAGAGAATACTCACTTTATGTAATATATCCAGATTGCTCGGGTGTTATATGGGGCGACTCGTCGTGAGTGAGGGGCGATAATATGCCGATTCGTTCGGGGCATATGCGTTTCTGGGCGGTTCGTTCATGAAACTCCCAGCATGCGTGTGATAGCTTCCATATGGTAGTTAACTATCCCGATCAAGGAGGATCATCATGGGCAAGCTCATTCTTACGGGCGTGGACGGCAATCTCGGCGGGCAGGCCGCGGACTACCTGCTGGAGCTGGCGGACCCGTCGAACCTGATCTTCACCGGCTACAATCCGGCCTCGCTCGAGAAGTACGCGGCCCGAGGCGTGGAGACGCGCGTGGCCGACTTCAACCAGCGCGACGGCCTAGAAGCGGCGTTCGAAGGCGGCGACGTGATGGCGTTGGTCTCGATGCCGTTCGTGGGCGTCAAACGCCAGCGCGCACAAGGCAACGCGGTCGACGCGGCCAAGGCGGCCGGTGTGGGCAAGGTCGTGTACACGTCGCTGGTCAACGCGGGCGACCCGACCAACCCGAGCGTGGAGAAGAAGGACCACATCTGGACCGAGGAACACGTCAAGGAAACCGGACTGGACTACATCTTCCTGCGCAACAGCCAGTACGCGGAGGCCATGATCACCAACTACTTCACGTACGTGCACGGCGACGGGGTGCTCAAGAACAGTCAGGGCGATGGGCTCATGGCCTACATCAGCCGCCGCGACTGCGCCAAGGCCGTCGCCCACGCGCTGCTCGCCGAGGACCTGCACCACGCGATCCTGGACATCAACGGTCCCGAGCTGATGACCATCAGCCAATTCGTCGAGATCGGCAACGAGGCCACCGGCAACCACGTGACCTACCAGGAGATCACCGACGAGGAGAACTACCAGGTGTTCGACGCGATGGGCGTGCCGCGCACCACGGACGGCGTGTTCCTGGATGGTTCGGAGGCGCCGTTCAGCTCGGACGGCAGTCACGTTCGCGCAGGCGATCCGTGAGGGCAAGATGGCCGTGCATACCGATGACTTCCGGAAGCTGACCGGTGATGAGCCGATCACGGTGCGCTACATGTTCGAGCACGCCGACGAGTTCCAGATCGGCGACCGCCACTCCAAGGACGCCTGAAAGCAGTGACATACGCCAGGGATAACTCTTTGGCGTACGTTCGGCATTTCCCATCCGGGTATGGGTTTGTCCCATGCCCGGACGTTCCGCGATATCGACACCGCCGAGTATGAGGCAAGTCCTAAGTGGCGGCATCGGTATCACGGAAGGCAAATGGCCGGGCTGGCATGCTGTCGAAGGTGGCCGTGTATGAAGTCAGTACATGCGCTCGATGCGCATTGACGGGCGCATCAGCCCGCCCAGGAGCATTTCCGTGATCCGTTCCATGACGTCCTCGTCCGCGCTTGCGACCTTGCGCGCGTATCGTGCATCCAGGTCGAGGCATTTGGCCTGCTCGATTTCGGCCCATCCGTGAATCTCGCTGCCGTCCTCGGTGGGGATAAGGCCGACGTTGACATGCAGGGGATATTCCCTGTTACTGGTGACGGGCACGGTCATAATCAGGTTGTTGAAACGGTTGTATTCGTCGTTGCTGACCACGATTAGCGGACGGCGCTTGGTCTGCTCGTGGCCCGCGGACGGGTCAAGGTCGGCCCAGACGACGTCGCCGTAATGGTACCTGTTCCCCGCCGCCATCAGATGGACTCCCGGCCGGTGGGCACGGCGGCGAACCCGTCCTCTATAGGCATCGGGCCCGCGTAGTCCTTGAACAGTTGTCTGTAGTCGGGGATGTCGATATACCGTTTCTTTGCCGGCACGAGCGTGATCACGCCGTTTTCGGCGCTGACCTCCAACGAGTCGCCCACGTGTAGCCCCGCGCGCTCCATCGTCTCCTTGGACAGACGCACGCCCTGCCCGTTGCCCCATTTGGCTAATGTCGTCGTATTCATCACGCCTCCCCTTGTGTATACAAAGTATATACCCACTGATGGAATGTGTCCATGGCCTGGTGAATGAGAAAAGCCGCCGTCCTCGGTGGCGAGGGGCGGCGGCTTCCCGTGCGGTTACTTGTCGATGGATTCGAGGAATTGGTCGAGTCGTGTGTTGAACTTGTCGGGGTATTCGTAGGCCATGAGGTGGCCGCCCATCACGTAGGTGGGGGTTTCGGGGCATTCCTTGTGGTACCAGGGTTCGGCCACGTCGGCCCAGTGCTCGGCGATGTACATGAGCGTCGGGATATGTTCGGAGGCTTCCTTGGCGGTGTCGAGGTAGTTGCTGAAGACCGCGTTGCAGAACAGTTCGTGCACGATCCAGTAGGGCGTGCGCCGGCCCATGTCGAGCAGGTATTCGAGTTCGTCCGGTTCGGCCTTGTGCTGGAGCATGACCTGGGTGAGGTATTCGTACCAGAATTCGCTGGCGCCTTCGGGGTTGGTGAGGATCTCGCTGGCGGCCTGGGACAGTTCGGGGATGCTGCCCTCGGTCCAGGCGTGCGGGTCGGGGTTCATGGGCAGGGGGCTCATGTCGATGGTGACCGCGCCCTTGACGTTGTCGTAGCCGTGCTGTTTGAGGTAGGACCAGACCTCGAGGTTGCCGGTGGACCATCCGACCAGCACCACGTTCCTCAGGCCCAGTCCGTCGACGAGCTTGATGAGGTCGGCCCCGTGGGTGACGTAGTCGTTGCCGTGCACGGTCTTGGTGGACAGGCCCTGTCCGCGTGGGTCGACGGCGATGACCCGGTGGGTCTTGGAGAAGTGGTCGATCTGGTGTTTGAAGATCTCGCCCGAGTAGGACAGTCCGGGGATGAACACGATCGTGTCGCCCTCGCCCTTGTCCCAGTAGTGCAGTTCGATTCCCGGGTCGACCGTGAAGTACTTGCTTTCAGCCCTGTCCCTGGCCATAGTATGCCTCAGCTTTCCGGAACGTCCATCGTTCCATTGGCCAGCCTAGGCGTGGCGGGGCAGGAGGTACATGTCCGGGTCGAATCCGCGGAACGGCGTTTCCGGACCTGGCCGCCGGCCCGGACACGGGCCGGGGGGATTCCCGGCCCGGCGTAATGTTCATGTCCGCTCACTCGAGTGTGAGTCGTCCGTCCCGTTCGGTGACGGTCAGGAACGTGGGACGCTCCTGACCGGGGTCGTTGGGCGCGTGCAACGTGTAGCGGGTGATGCCGTCGAATCCCGTGAAGAGCATGCCGTGTCCGCCGTGGGTGAGCACGGGCTCGGGGCATTGGTCCCATAGGCCGGTCACCTCGCCGGTTTGGCTAATCGCCTGGCCGACGGCGTAGCCGCCGGACCGGGTCCAGCTGGACCAGAGCATCGCCAGGCGTCCGTCAGCGAGACGGTGCAGGAACGGCCCGTCGGAGAAGTAGGAGTCGCCATCGATGCCGAACTCGGCCTTGGCGAACGGGACCGGCACGGACCACGGGGCGTCGGAGGCCTTGAACAGGGTCACGGGATCCCCGATGGTGGCGGTCAGATCCTCGGTCAGGCGGACGGCGTCCATGTCGCCTTCGGGCACATCCTCGAGGGAGTGCGAATAGACGAGCCAGGGCTGGCCGTCCTGTTCGAAGATGGTGCCGTCGATGCAGGACTGCGCGGGGTCGGTGAGCTGGCCGACGTATTCGAACGGTCCGAGCGGGTTGTCGGCGCGCAGCACGTGCACGCCCTTGCGTCCGTCGGGCCGGCCGAGGGTGGCGATCAGGTGGAAGACGCCGTCCTTCTCGTAGCATTCGGGAGCCCAGTAGGCTCGGTCGGCGTCGAGGGTCTCCGGCTTGCGGAACACTTCGAAGGGGCCTTCCCAGTTCTCGAGGTCCCGGCTGGTGTAGCAGTCGAAGCCGTCCATGGCGCCCCACACGTTGTCGGCGCGGGTGCCGTACAGGTAGTAGACGCCGTCGTGGGGCAGGACGAACGGGTCGCGGATGTGGATGTCGGTGCTTTTCATCGTGTTGTTCCTTTGACTATGCTGTTCGCGCCGCCGGTCCGGACCCGAGGCGTCTGGCCAGGACCGGCGGAATTTCGGGGTGACGATGCGGGTGCGGTCAGCGGGCCTCTTCGAGGCACTTCTTCTGGAATCCGGTCACGCCGAGGACGATGCCTCCGGCCAGTGCGATGACGGCGCCGATGAACATGGCGCCGGCCGCGGTCGAGCCGAACAGGCCGTTGACGAGGTTGACCGCGACGGGGCTGGCGAAGCCGCCGAGCGCGTTCGCGGTGGTCATGGCCGCGATGCCGAGCGGGATGAGATAGGACTTCTCGATGACGGTGACCAGGAACGGGGCCTGCGCGTAGTACAGGCTCAGGCCGGCGCCGGCGAGGAAGCTGCCGACGATGAGCAGGGGCAGGCTGTTCGAGAAACCGAGCAGCAGCAGGCTCAGGCCCTCGACCAGGAAGCCGACCATGAGCAGGTGGTTCTTGACGAACCGGACCAGGACGCCGACGAGCAGGCCGGCGAGGAGGCCACCGAGCTGGCCGATGGTGGAGACCAGGCCCGCGGTGCCCGCGTCGCCCAGGCCACGCTGCTCGACCAGGAGGGATAGATTGTTGGAATAGGCGTTGTTGGCCAGAAGGAACAGGAAACCGGCGATGACCAGGAACCACATCTTGCCGTTCATGGCCTCGCGGACCGACACGGATGGGCCGGACTGCCGTTCCTGGCCGGCCTCGGCCTTCTCCCCGTTCTCGGAGGGCAGGGTGAACGCGCATACGACCAGCACGAGGGCCGCGAACAGGTAGACCAGATAGGCGTCGTACCACTGGGCGGTGGCGAGCTTGCCCGCCACGGTCATGAACACCATGGCGCCGATGGAGGCCACGGCTACCTGCTGCCCCATGAGGGACTGGCGCGCCTCGCCCTCGTAGTGCACGGAGATCAGGGTGGGCAGGATGTTGTTGATGAAGCCTAGGCACACGCCCATCAACGCGGAGAACGCGACCACCGCGGCCAGCGACGAGTGGATGAAGTAGGGCAACAGTCCGAACAGGAGGATGCCGCCGGCGCCGATGAGGGCCACGGTCTTGCGCGAGAGGATGCTGGCGAGCTTGCCGGTCAGCCACGCGCCGACCAGCGCGGTCAGGGTGGACGCCGAGATGATCATCTGCACGCCGGACAGGGAACTGTCCGGGAAGGCCTGTGCTACCAGGCCGATGATCGGCACGATGAAGATGCCCGACAGGGTGATGGAGCTCAGGGACAGGATGCCTATCCTGGTTTTCACTGCGTTCATTGGAAACTCTCCTCGATAACGACCTTGTTACATTCGTTGCAGCGCTGTTGGTATCAAGGATATGTGGGGCAAAATCACGTATACTGACCTTATTGCACTCTATAATGACTTTCTTTCCGGGTATTCGGGAACAAGGCGGCAAGGAGGGGCCATGCAGGATGGATTGAGGCTGCCCCGTCTGAAGCCGGGCGACGACGACCGGTACGCCGACCACACGCGAAGCGGACGCGAAGCCGCGCAGGCGGCCGGCCTCGGCACGGACGCCCCGCTGACCCGGTTCGGCACCATCGTCCACGCGGCGCCTCATCTGAGGGAGGACGACCTGTTCGGCGTGGTCGGTCACGACCTCGACCACCCCTCACGGCTGCATCGGCATGACTACCTCGAGATCACGCACGCGATCAGGGGCACCGTACTGGTCTGGGTCGAAGGCGAGACCTTCGTATTGGAGGCCGGCGGCGCGATACTGGTCAAACCCGGGGCACGCCATCTCATCTCCCCGATCATCGAGGACGGAAGGGCTCCGCTCGAGGCGGATATGCTCGTCCGACCGGCCCTGCTCGACACGGTCCGCCGATTCGCGGACGGACAGACGGACGGTGCCCTCCTCGAATGGCTCGACGACGCACGGCAGACGGCATGCTTCCTTGCCGCCGGGCGTCACCCGACAGGACAGGCCGCGCTGAGCCGTCTGCTCATTGCCTACTGCCGGGACGGACGATACCGGCCGGACCTCGCCGTCATGGGAAACTTATGCGAACTGTTCCACGCGGCCTCCCACGCATTGGAGCAACGGGCGCAGGCGGACCCGCTGATATGCGCCATCCTCGACGCGATAGCAGCCGACCCCGCCGTGGCAAGCAACGACGGCGTGGCCGCCTCGCTGGGATACAGCGTGGGTTACCTGTCCCGATACGCGCGCAAACACTCCGGAAGTACGCTCGGACACCTCATCAACGAGGAAAGGCTACGCGTGGGGGCCGAACTGCTCGTCACCACCGACCGGACCATAGCCGAGATCGCCCGAACGGTCGGCTACGAAAGCACTGCCTACTTCCACAAACTCTTCCGCGAACGCTACCTGACCACGCCCGACCGGTACCGCAACGACTTCCGCATCGCCCTGGGACGACAATGACGCGCGGGCCGGAAGCGTCGGACGAGCACGTCCCCTGCGGAGCCGTCTGGCCTGGCCCGCTGCCGTGACGGATTGCCGTCCGTGTCCGTGTTCAGCGGTCGGGTTGCGTCGTATTCCGTGCCTGTATCCGTGCGTTGAGGCATTCGAGGAACGCTTCGCCCGCCTTGGTGAGGGGCTGGTTGCGTTTCCATGCCAGGCATGAACGGACGATGAGCGGCGGGTCGAGCGGGACGAATCTCAGCCCGCTGCTGGGGGAGGTATCGATGATGCCCTCGGGGATGACGGCACATCCGTAGCCGGCCTTCACGAACAGGCTGGCGTTATAGGCCAGGTTCATGGTGCCCACGACCTTGGTGCGCCGGTCCCGGGCGTTGAGCCATCCGCTGAGGTTGTTCCGGCTCAACGCCCCCTGCGGGACCAGCATGGGCACGTCCCGCAGGTCGGCCCTGGTGATGCGTTCCCGGTCCGCCAGGGGATGCGAGTCCGGCATGAGCAGACCGTTGCGGTCGGTCTCGGGCAGGTCGATCCAGTCGTAGTCGCCCATGTCCACCGGTTGGACCAGCACGCCGAAATCGGCCAGGCCGTTGTCCAATTGCTTCATGATGTCGGTGCTGTAGCCGTCGATGAGATGGAATCTTACGTCCGGGTGCGCGTTCCGGGTGTCGTTCGCCGCCTGGGCCACGATGTCCATCGATGGCAATTGGGCGGCGGCGAGGTGGATGTCGCCCGAAACGTCGTCGGAGGTGATTTCGGCCCGTGCCCGGGTGACGAGGTCCACTATCTCCTCGGCCCTCCGGTACAGAAGACGACCTTCGCGGGTCAGTCGCAGTTCGCGTCCGCGGTTGCGCCGTTGCAGCAGGGTCGCTCCGACCTCCCGCTCGAGCGACTGGATCTGACGGGAGAGCGTGGACTGGCTTATCCGCAGGAGTTCGGCCGCCGCGGCGATACCGCCCTCCTGGACCGTGGTCACGAAATGATGCAGTATCTCGATGTCCATATGCGCGCCTTCGTTCGTGGAGTGGCCTTCGTTGATTATATGCGTCATCCGTATACGGCTATTCATGACAGATTATGCGCCGAAAATGACAGGTTGTCCTCATAACTCGCTTTCCGATACGAATATGGCGGGTTGCGGTAATGGTCGCGAACCGTTGCCATGGTTGGGTTCCCGGGCGATCGGCATCGGATGATATGCAGGGAATGCATATTGATTCTCTTGCAATCGTCATTTTTCCGGACAGCCCATTTTCCCGAGAATAGGAGGCATCGCAAACGCGAGAACCGTTGCGGTGGAACGTTTCCCGGGATATACGGAATACATCCCGCCGCGACGTGAGAGAACATCAAGGAGGACGAGATGAGCTCGAAGACGAGACTCAGGATGAACAACCGCAAGTTCACCATCATATGGACCACGGTCGTGTCCGTGCTGGTGGTGCTGGCATTGGCGGCGACGGTGGCGATGAATTTCTTCTCGCTGTCGATGGAGATCTTCCTCGGCCGTGGCGAGCAGGTCGTCAAGACCGACCCGGACATGGCCAACGTGGACACCGCCTACTACAAGGACGTGGCCGACAATCTGGACGAGCACACCAACCAGACCGCGCTGTCCATCGCGGAACAGGGCATCGTGCTGATGAAGAACGACGCGGACACGCTGCCCCTGGCCAAGGGGTCGGACGTGACGCCCCTCGGATACCGGTACATCAGCCCGATCTACGGCGGCACCGGATCGGGAAGCGTGAACACGTCGTCGTCGCGCATCTACACGGCTCAGCGCGCGCTGGGTGAGTATTTCAAGGTCAACGACGCGGCGGAGCAGGCGATGGAGAAGGCCACGGCCCGCGGCATGGACGCCGACGGCTACCAGGGGCCTGACGAGAAGGCCGGGTTCACCGGAGCCACCGACAAGATCATCGAGTACGATCCCAGCATCTACCAGGGGATCGAGGACTCCGCGCACGGCACCACCGGCATCGTGTTCATCGGCCGCTCCGGCGGCGAGGGCCGCGACGTGACGGCCAACGTGCCGGGCAGCCCCATCGAGGGCAAGGGATACGCGGACGGCACCCCGCACCAGCTCGCATTGAGCAAGGACGAGAAAGACACCATCCGGTTCGCCAAGGCCAACTGCGACAAGGTCGTGGTCGTGCTCGACACGTCCAACGTGATGGAGATCGGCGACCTCATGGCCGAGGGCAGCGACCTGTCCGCCGACGCCGTCGTGTGGATCGGAGGCCCCGGCGGCCAGGGGTTCAAGGCTCTGGCCGAGATTCTGACCGGCGAGGTCAACCCGTCCGGCAGGACCGTCGACACGTGGATGACGGACATCATGGCCGACCCGAGCATGTCGAACTTCGGCAACGCCGAATACAAGGACCTGTACCTGCTGCAGGGCGGATACCCGACCCCGGTCGGCGACCCCACCGAGATGAACTTCATCGAGTACGAGGAGAACGTCTACGTCGGCTACCGGTATTACGAGACCTTGGATGACACCGGCGGCACGTTCACCGTCAACGGCAAGACCGGACAGGACTACGACGCCGCCGTGCAGATGCCGTTCGGCTACGGCCTGAGCTACGGCACCGACTTTACCCAGCGGATCGTCTCCAGCAAGGATGACGACAAGTCCGTCACGCTCAACGTCGAGGTCACCAACAACGGCGACAAGGCCGGCAAGGACGTGGTCCAGGTCTACTACAACCCGCCGTACACCGACTACGACAAGGCCAACGGCATCGAGAAGTCCACCGTCAACCTGATCGCCTTCGAGAAGACCGGCGACATCGCGCCCGGCGCGTCGCAGGACGTGACCGTCACCATCAGCAAGGAGGACATGGCCTCCTACAGCTACAAGCGCGAGAACCCGGACGGCACCAAGGGCGCCTACCTGCTCGAGGAAGGCGACTACACGCTGAGCGTCAACAAAAACGCGCACGAGGAATACGGCTCCGTCAAGGTGAACGTGCCCGAAACCATCTGGTACGACAACGACAACCCGCGCCAGAGCGACATCGACGCCCAGTCCACGCTCGACGAGGAAGGCAACCCGACCGGCAAGCCCGCCAACGGCAAGACGTTCAAGGCCGCGACCAACCTGTTCCAGGACATGTCCGACCATATGGAGTCCACCGACCAGCTCATCCGCGCCGACGGGCCGCTGGCCAACACGGCCACCTTCCCGACCGAACAGGACAAGGACGACATCCCCGACGGCTTCCACTACACCACGGACTCCGAAGGCCGCAAGATCCTGCAGCAGATGGACCTCGACACCGACACCACGCTCGGCAACGTCAAGGACAGCAAGGTGTACACCGACAGCAAGCCCAAGACGAACGCCGACAACGGACTGACCCTGTCCGACCTGCGCGGCGCGGACTTCAACGACCCGAAGTGGGACCAGCTGCTCGACCAGCTCGACCTCAACGAGTCCAGCCTGTACGTGGCCCTCGCCGCATCCTACGACCAGACCGCCCAGATCGGATCCATCAGCAAGCCCGCCACCGTGGACTTCGACGGCCCGCAGGGTATCGTCGGATCGATCACCGACGCCACCGAATACACGGCCTATCCGACCGAACCCATCATTGCGGCCACGTTCAACAAGGACCTCGCCCGGGAAATGGGAGACAGCGTAGGACAGGAGGCCGCCGCGGCCGGAGTCAACTCTTGGTATGCTCCCGCGGCCAACATCCACCGTTCCCCGTTCTCCGGCCGTAACTTCGAGTATTACTCCGAGGATCCGGTGCTCTCCGGACTCATGCTCACTAGCGAGGTCTCCGGCGCCGCCGATCAGGGACTGATTACCACGATCAAGCACTTCGCGCTCAACGACCAGGAAATGTATGACAACGACCGCAGTCGTGTTGCCACTTGGGCCAATGAGCAGGCGATGCGCGAGATCTACCTCAAACCGTTCGAAATGGCCATCAAGAACGTCAAGACGACCGTCAAGTACGTGAACGAGGGCAAGCAGACCGTCTCCAAGACCATCCGTGGCGCTACCGCGGTCATGGGCTGCATGAACTACCTCGGTACCACTTGGGGTGGCGCGGATTACGCGCTCAACACCGAACTGCTGCGTGACGAATGGGGCTTCAACGGTTTCCTCATCTCCGACATGGTGATGAACGCCGGCTCCAACAGCGTTGACCAGGCCCTGCGATCCGGCACCGATAGCTGGATGGCATGGGGCACCGCATTCACCTCCCTGATTGGCGACAAGACCTCCGCCACAGGCGTGAGCACCATCCGCCGTGCGGTGAAGGACATGAGCTACGCGATCGTCAACAGCCGCACGATGAATGGCATCGCTCCCGGCACCCAGATCACCTATAAGACCTCCCCGTGGAAGATTTGGCTCGGCGCTGCCGACGCCGTGATCGCGGTCTTCACTCTCGGCATGGCCGTGGTGATGATCCGACGCACCAGGGACGCCAAGGCCCACCCCGAACGGTACAAGGTTCGCAAAGCGCGCCGGAACCGCAAGGCCGGTACGGCGGACGATGATGTGATGACCGCATAACACCAAGAAGCTTCCATGGAATCACTGCCCCTCGGATCCATGGATTACACAGGAATGCGAGACGATGGCTGGGCTCCTCCGGCCATCGTCCCGCATTCTTCATGTATGACGGTACCGCCGTGACTGCCGACTTTAGAACCCGCGGGTGAGGAAGGGGCTCAGGGAGAGGTCCTCGGGCGAGGTGGTGACGGTGATGGACATGTATTCGGGCCGGCAGTAGCTGTGCGAGACCTCGATGACGCGGTCCGCGGAGCGGGTGTGCCTGGTCTGGACGAGCAGGGGTGCGCCGACCGGGGTGTTGAGCAGGCGTGAGCGCACGTAGTCGGCGCAGGCGGCGGTGATGTCGATCTCGGTGGACGAGAACGTGGTGCCGTAGTGCTCCTCGAGGAACTTGTAGAGGAAGTAAATCTGCCCGTCATACGCCTCGAGACCGGGGAAGTCCGTGCGCCGCAGGTAGCTGATGACATAGAGAAACGGTTCGCCGTCGATAATCTTCTCCCGCTGCAGACGATAGACAGTCTCGTCTTCATCTGTGCCGAGCGCCTCGCGCACGGTGTCCGGCGGGGCGACGACGTCGATGGTGGAGGGCTGGCCGACGATGTCGTCGGTGCTGCGGCCCGCGAAGTTGGTGGCCACCGTGGTCCTGCCCTGCAGGGAGAAGTCGTAGCCCGACTGGCGTTGCACGGGCAGGACCTCCGTGCCGCGCCCCTGCGTGGTGCGCAGCAGGTTGTCGTCCTTGAGGCGTTTGACGGCGCTGCGTATGGTGGTGCGGCTGGCCCCGTAGGCATCCATGAGCTCGGCCTCGGTGGGCAGGAATCCACCTTCCGGGTATTTGCCGGACAGGATGTCCTGCCGGATCCTCCGGTAGATGAGGACGTACTTGGGGACGGTCCTGCCCTCGGCGGTCTCTTCCATGCCTGCTCCTCGCCGTGAGTATCAATGGTATCTTTCGAAACCTTATTTTAGATACTTATTAAAGATGTATCAAGTTCGATGAAGGCATATAGACGGTTTTCGGCGTGTCGCACCTTGACTTATTTTCGATATGTACCGTACATTATAGATACCTTTTAAAGACCTATGAAGAATAAGTTCTTGAAAGATATCCAAGTAATGTCAAGGAAAGGTTCAAAGTTGAATCAGCAGGACATCTGGGCCCCGACCGGAGACGCCGTCATGGACGGCAAGATGGCGGATGCCCTCGACTACCTCCACGTGGCGCACAACGGCGGTGCCGACATCGACGCGTTCGCGCGCAGCGAGTACGGCCAGGAGCATGGGCGTCTGGTCCGGCTCGGTTTCGAGTTCGAGGAGGACCCGACCAGCGAGGCCGTGCGCGCCTACTACGACAGGCTCGGTCTCGACCGTGTGATGTTCGAAAACGAGGACTACTACCGGCGCTGGATCCTCATCACCCCCAAGGAGCTCGCCTCCGAGGCCGCCAAGGGCCGCAGGTACCCGCTCGTGTTCGCCCACCACGGCGGGTCCGTGCCGATTCCGAACGACGAGTTCGCGTGCGGCATGCCGCAGGTCGCCGCCGACGAGCGCATCATGGTGGCCATGCTGCAGGACACCAACTGGGGTAACGTGCGCCGCGTTCTCGACCGTATCGAGGAGCTCTATCCGGTCGACCGGGAGCGCGTGTACCTGATGGGCGAGTCCCAGGGTGGCTACGAGGTGACCTCCGCGCTGTTCCGCATGCCCGAACGCATCACCGCCGTGGCCCCGTGCGGCAATGATATCTGGCGCGACTGGGATAACTTCAACATCAGGTTCACCGACGAGGAATACCGTCGGTTGAAGGAGACGTTCGTGCCGGTCATGCAGGTGGTCGGTCAGTATGAGGCCTCGAACTTTGCGCCGGTCAACGACTGGGCGCCGCGCAAGGACTGGGGACGCCACGCCTCATCCGAGCATACGTACCACGATCCCCGGCGCGACGACCGGCGCGATCCCACCCGAATCGTCGGGGGGCACCGCGCATTCTCTGATCAGCCCGCGCCTCCTGAGGGTACTGACCGGCACGAATGGATGATCAAACGGCTCAATCGACGTATGGACAGTCTCGGCTGCCCGCCGCGTGACCCCGCCACCTGCATCTCCTACCTGACCGACCCGGACAGCGAACTGCACCGGGTGGTCGGTTTCTACGGTGACGAGGAGCGGGTCCTCGAGTACTACGGATACAAGCACTGGATGATCGACATCCGCAACTCCGACGGCATGGATGCTTTCCGTTATGTCGTGGCCGAAAACGCGCCCCACTGTTGGCCGGTGATGGCCGGACGGCTTGCGTGGGAGTTCTTCCGTCAGTTCCGCCGAGACGAACGAACCGGCCGCGTCGTGATGGACGAGTACCGGGCATAGGCGCCCGGGCAACCGACAAGGAAAGGAAACAATACAAGATGAGTAATGCAATCGAAGAGAAGAACACCGGGACGAAGGGCATATGGAGCCTGACGTTCATAGGGTTGCTGGCTGCCTACTTCCTGGTCAACCTGTCCCTGAACATGGCCAACAACCTGTCGACCCCGTTCGCCAAATCCATGGGAGCCACGCCGGTCCTCATCGGTATGGTCGCCACCGGCTTCACCTATGGGTCCATTGTGTTCAAGCTGTTTTCCGGCCCGGCTATCGACTCGTTCAACCGTAAGGGCCTGCTGCTTGGCGCGTTCGTCGTGATCGGTATCGCGTTTCTCGGCGACGCTTTCGCCCCGTCCGTGCCCGTGCTCATGTGCTTCCGCATCCTGCAGGGCGTGGGCCAGGCGTTCACTGCGACCACGTTCATCGCCATCGCCGCTGACAGCCTGCCGCGCGAGCGGATGTCCTCCGGCATGGGCGTCTTCGCGCTCGGCACCGCCGGCTCCACCCTGTTCGGTGCGCTCGTGGGTCTCAAGCTTCAGGAGGCCACCAGCTTCCGCTTCGCCTATCTGACCTCCTTCGTGATTCTCGCGCTCGGCTTCCTCGTGGTCTCGCTGCTCAAGGTCCGTCATTCCGACAAGACCAGGAAGTTCCGTATCTCCCTGTCCGGATTCGTCGCCAAGGAGGCCCTTCCGCCCGCGCTCATGCAGTTCCTGTTCATGATGGCCTGGTCCTGCGTGTTCGGCTTCCTCGTGGTCTATGGCCAGGAACAGGGGCTGGGTAGCAACGTCGGCCTGTTCAACACCGCCTACGGCCTGGCCGTGTTCGTAGCCGCCCCGCTCGGCGGTCGCCTCATCGACAAATTTGGCTACTACATGATGATCCCGATGCTGGTGCTCATGTCCGCATCCCTGTGGCTCATCAGTTTCTCCTCCAACCTGGGCATGCTCCTGTTCGCCGCCGTCGTGGGCGCGTTCGGATACGGCGCCGCGGGCCCGGTCGTGCGCTCCATGGCCATGAGCGTGGTCCCCGAGGACCGACGGGGCGCAGCCTCGTCTACGCTGTTCGTCGCATCCGACCTCGGCCAGCTCGCCGGCCCTGTTGTTGGCGGCCTGCTGGTCTCCTCGTTCGGATACGCCGTCATGTTCCGTATCGCCCCCGTCTGGGTTCTGCTCGCCGTGATCCTGCTCGTGTTCACCAACAGGTACGTCAAGGACAAGGCTGCCGCCCTCAAGAATGACGGCGAATGAGACCGGCCTGACGCCCGTGCGGCTCGCACGGGCATCGGCCGGACCGGCGGGCGAGCCCGTGACCCCGAAGGACGGGGCGCGGACGCGCCCGCCGGCATATCCCATGAAACCCGTTCCGCTCCGGTAGGCTGGTGTTCGGAAACGCCGGCCGGAGCTGCATGCCAGATCAGCAAACGGCCGCAAGGCCACTCAAGACGCAAGGGGACAACGGTGTCCGCAGCAATCAAGAACCATTCGTTCGTCATGGTGTTCGTGGTCTATTTGATGATCAACCTCGGACTCGAGTTCGGCGAGACGCTGGTCTCCCCGCTGTCCGCATCCCTGGGCGCCACCCCCGTCGTGATCGGCATGGTCGCCACCGGCTTCACCTACGGATCCATGATTTTCCGCCTCGCAGCCGGATCCGCCATCGACGCGTTCGACCGGCGCAAGCTCCTGTTCGCCGCCGTCGCGGTCCTAACAGTCTCGTTCCTCGGTGACGCGTTCGTCACCTCCGTGCCCATGCTCATGTGCTTCCGTATCCTGCAGGGCGTGGGCCAGGCATTCACCGCACCCATCTGCCTGACCCTGGCCGCCGGCACCGTGACCCGCGAGAACTTCGCCGGCGGCATCGGCACCCTCTCGGTCGCCAGGGGAGTGGCCGGCATGTGCGGACCGTACGTCGCCCTGCGCATCCAGGAGACCGCCGGCTACCAGATCGCGTTCCTCCTGGCCATGGCCATCGAAATCGCCACCCTGATCGCCATCCTCAACCTGCGCGTGGAACACAACAGGACCGAGAAATTCCGGTTCTCCCTGTCCGGATTCCTCGCCCGTGAGGCCATTCCGCCCGCGCTCATGCAGTTCCTGTTCATGATGGCCTGGTCCTGCGTGTTCGCGTTCCTCGTGGTCTACGGCCACGAGGAGGGACTCGGCAGCAACGTCGGCCTGTTCGACACTGTATACGGACTCGCCGTGTTCGCCGCCGCGCCCCTGGGCGGATGGCTCGTGGACCGGCACGGCCATTACATGATGATCCCGATGCTCGCGCTCATGTCCGTATCCCTGTGGCTCATCAGCTACTCGTCCAACCTGCGGATCCTCCTCCTGGCTGCCCTGGTCGGCGCGTTCGGCTACGGCGCAGCCGGACCGGTCGTACGCTCCATCGCCATGAGCGTAGTCCCCGAGGAACGCCGGGGAGCCGCATCCAGCACCCTGTTCGTCGCATCCGACCTCGGCCAGCTGGCCGGTCCGGTCGTCGGAGGCCTCATCGTCTCCCGCTTCGGATTCGCCATCATGTTCCGCATCGCCCCCATATGGGTCCTGCTCGCCATGCTCGTACTCATCGCCACCAACCGCTACATCAAGGCACGCATCGCGGAAAACCGGTGAATGGACCTCGTTCAGAATCCTCACGGAGCCGAATCAGCACGGGCGTTTTCGGCTCTGAGGTAGGGATCGGTAAAACCGTATTTCTTCTAATATTGGCTTCGGAAGCATTCACGGTGACCGATGGGAGGACAAGATGGAATCCTACGAGCTCGACGAACTGCGTAGCAAGCTGGACAGCATGGAATTCCATTTGGACAGCCTCGAAGCGGCGAACCAGCAACTGTCCATAACGATGACGGGCCTCACCCAAAGGCTCGACGAGATCGGCCGTCGCGACCGTGACTTCCAGTACGCGATGTGGATTCAGACCGATGACGGGAAACACTACAAGCAGTGGATCGATACCTGGCGTCCGACGTGGAAGGAATTCCTCACCCTCAGGGAGGTAACGGAGCGGGAACGCCGCTGTCATGCGTTGGAGGCGACCCGTGAGGCCGGTTTCGAGCGGAAACCGGAATGGGCGGAGTACCGTGAGCGGGAGAAGAACCCCATCAAACGGCTGGTGGGGCACACCCCGTGGCGTGAGGAGTATGAAAAGGACCTGCGACGATGGCAGGCGACGTATGACGCCGCCATCAAGCCATTGCCTCACGCATCGTTCTTCGTGGAAGGCGGCCGGGGCGTGGTCAAGCAAGCTGAGGACACGTACAAGGCGGTCGATGCCGCCATCAAAGACGGGCATTATGCAATCATCAGGGAGCTCATCGACGCAACCACGCCATCATTCGCGTACCGGTATGACGCGCAGGTGCCCGACGCGTTGCCCGGTGTCGCCGCGTGGCTGCGGGAACACCGGAAGTGACTAAACCGGCAGACATGTGACATTCACATGAGATCCGGTATGACGGGCCGATGCTCCTGATGGGAGCACAGGCCCGTCATACCGGAATCAGGCGTGGTCCGTCAGTCCCTATGGGCCGAGACATGGCGCACGGTCTCGATGCCGAGTCCTGCCGCGAGGGTGAGCGCCGCGGCGACGATCAGGGCAGTCGGATCGGTTCCGGTGCTGGCAAGCCTGGACACGTCCTTGGCGTCGGTGTCCACCTTATAACGGATGGTCTCGGTGTCCTTGTCCTTCGGGGCGTGGACGACGCTCTGATCGGCCGAGCCGGCCGGAACGGTGACGGTGTTGCCGTCGGCGCCGTTCCCATTGCCGGTGCCACCGGTATCCGGGACGTCGGTTCCGCTGCCAGAAGTGTCGCCGGCGTTGCTGCCGGAACCGTCGGGATCGTCGGGACCGGTCTCGTCTTCACCGGATTCGGAGCCGGATTCGTCGCCGGGCCTGCCGTTGTCCTGACCGCCGTCATTCGAACCGCTGCCATCGGTATCGGCGTCTCCCTCGTCGCCACCGTTCTGGTCACCGCCATTGTCTGGGTTGCCGGGCTTGTCGGGATTCGGTTCCGGGGTGGGGGAGAGGAGCCGGTCGAGGGTCTCCTGTGCTTGGGTGAGTGCGGCGTTCGCTTCGGTCAAGGCCTGCTGTGCGTCCTGCACGGCCTTGAGGAGCGCGTCCTGACGGTCCGTGACTGCCTGCGCGTCGTTCAGCCGGTTCTTCAGGTCGGCGAGGGTGGCGTTGGCCTGTTCGAGTGCCGCCGTCTTTTCGTCCAGCACCTCGCGGGCGGCCTTGATGGCCGGCACCTTGGACGGGTCGGCCGCGGTCTGCTCGAGTCCGGTGAGCCTGTCGCGGGCCGTCTGCAGGTCCGTGGCGGCCTGCTCGGCAGCACGGGAGGCCTCATCCAATGCCGTCCGGGCGTTCCCGGCATCCGCCTGGGCGTTCAGGAGCGCCTGCTCGGCCTGGTCGAGTGCGGTCTTCGCGTCCGCCTGTGCGGTTACGGCCGTCTGGTAGGCGTCGGCCGCATCATCGGCCTTGCGGCGCAGGTCCTTCAAGGATTCGAGCCGCTCGTTTTCGGTCTTCAGCGCGGCTTTCTTGTCGGTAAGGTCCTTGTCGGCCTTGTCGAAGGCATCGGTCTTCTCCTTGAGGGTCCGATTCGCCTCGGCCAACCGCTGGTCGAGCTTGTCGGCCGCCTCCTGCCTGACCTCGTACTCGGCCTGCAGTTGTTCGGCTTGGTCCTGGGCCTGCTCGTACTCCTTCTGGAGCCGGTCGATGAGTTCCTGGCCGCCTTCCATCGACGGGGGAGTGGCGGAACCGTCCTTCGCTGCGTCCTCGTACGCCTTCTGCGCCGCATCCAATGCGGCCTTCAGCTGCGCGGCGGCCTCTTCGGCGGCCTGCTGGCGGTCCGCCGCCTCGTCGGCCTCCTGCTGCTTGGACGTGGCGACGCCGGCGAGGGTGTCGGCTTCGGTCTGCTTGTCGCTGGCCTTCTTGCCGGCGTTCTGCCAATCATCGATGGTCGCGTTCAGGCCGTTCTCGTACCGGTCGAGACGGTCCAGATACTCGGTTGTGGTGTAGAACTGGGTGTCGTCGCCGAAGGGCTGGATCTGGAAGTTCTGGGTCATGTACGTGTACCCGGTCCGGTAGTCGCGTCCGATGCCGAACCCGGTGACCTTCAGCCGCTTGTCGATGATGTTCAGGTAGTGGCCGACCGCCTCGTACTGGACGCCGTCGTGCTCCTCGCCATGGTAGATCCACGGACGGTTCTTCGCGATCCACTCCGAGTCGGTCTTGTGCGCGGCGAGTTCCGTATCGGTCTTGGCGTACTCGTCGAGGTAGTTCTTCTCGTCCGTGTACCACAGGCCGAATACGCAGTCCGCGGTGGTGCAGCCGTAGGCGATGTTCTCGCCCACGTCGAACTTCTGGGGATGGTTGAACCCGTTCTCCTGAATGGCCTCGTTGTCGGCCATGGACGAGCCCATGAGATAGTCCGACACCTGCAGTTCAGGTAGTCCGTTGTCCTTGCGGATCTGGTTGAAGTAGTCGATGTAGGCCAACGACTTCCTCATGTTCGTCAGGCTGATGCTCGTGCCCAGCTCATGGTTCGGGCCCACGATCCAACCCTTGTCGACCCACTCCTTGAAGGTCGGGTCCTTGTTGACCAGATATTTGGCCGCGTCCGTGCCCTCCTGACGCAGGAATCCGATGGCGCCCTCGTCCAGCTGTGCCTGTGCGGCGTCGGCGGCCTGCTTCTTGCCTTCGGCGTCGGCCTTCAGGGTGTCCGCATCCTGCTTGGCCTGATCGGCGTCGGCCTTCGCCTGGGTGGCCGCATCCTTGGCTTTGGAGGCCTTGGTCTTGGCGGCTTCGGCTTCCTTCTGCTTGGCCTCGTAGTCGGCTTGGGCCTTCTCATAGGCGGCCTTCAGATCCGTGAGGGACTGGCTGCCCTTGGCTTCGTCGAGCTTCCTCTTGGCCTCGTCCGCCTTGGCTTTCGCGTCATCGGCGGCGTCCTTGGCGTCCTTGGCTTCCTGCTTGGCCTGATCGGCCTTCGCCTTCAGGTCGGCGGCGGAGTTCTTCGCATCCGTCAGCTGCTTGTTGGCGGTGTCGGCGACCTGCTGCGCGTCCTTGACGTCCTGGTTCAGGGAGTCGACTTTGGCCTGCGCCTTGTCGATGTTCTCCTGGGTGGCATCGGCCTTGTCCGCGGCGGCATCGGCCGAGTCCAGCGTGGCCTTCGCGTCAGCAGAAGCCTGAGCCTTGCTGTCCAGTGCCTGCTGGGCGTCGTCCCTGGCCTGTCCTGCGTCCGCGGCCTTCGCATCGGCGGCCTGCTTGTCCGTTTCGGCCTGCGCCTTATGCTGGTCGGCCTTGGACTTCGCCGCCTCGGCGTCGGTCACGTCCTGCTGCGCCCGGTCCAGGGAATCCTTGTCGATGCCGGTGTCCTGCAGCGCCTGATCATAACCGGCCTGGGCCTGGTTCTTCTCGGCCTGCGCCTGGTCGACCACCGTCTGCTGGTCGGAGACCGCCTGCTTAGCGGATTCGACGGCCTGCCCGGCCTGTTCGATCTCCTCCTGCGACGGGGCCGCCGCCTGCGCCTGATTCAGCTGGTCCTGCTTCTCCTGCACGTTGGCCTTGGCGTCCTCGACCGCCTGCCTCGCGTCAGACACCACGTCACGGGCCGTGACCGGCGCCGGATCGACCGGCACGGACGCGGTCGGGTCGACAGTGGCCTCGTCGGCCATCGCCGCCGGCGTGAACATGCTGACCGCCAGAGTCGCGGCCAATCCCGTGATGACAGCCTTGCGGCCGTTACCGTTGCTGCTTCCCATAAGGGACTCCTTTCAAATCGCGCGGCACGACCCCTTGCCATGCCGCGACCCGTCGCAAACGACGAATGAAAACGGATAGGAGACGAAAGGAACCCGGTCACCCGGGATGTTCCCTCCGTCGCCGACACCCCAAACAACCGGACAAACCGGCGGGCGACACGCCCGAATCGGACGCAACCGTCAAGATGAGGGGCTGTAGATCACGGGAAACTGCGGCCGATAGCAAACGTTGTAGGGCTGACGAGTCAGATTCGAAAACCGTTGAAAACGTTCGCATTAGGGCCTATGAAGCCATGGTCTTGCGAAAAATAAGGCGAAAGTGGTAGAGGCGGCGAGTTCCGTTTGACGAAATCGTGTTGGGGGGGGGTATTAGTGGCTAAAGGAGGGCGTTATGGAAGACGCCCAACGGGGGTTTGTGTTTCCGGTGGTTTTTCAGAGACACGAGTTTCCCGGACCGTGAATGTGAGCGGTAACGGAAAGTATGGAAGAGGATTTCTTGATGATGAAGTTCAGGAAGGTCATGGCCGGTCTGGCCGCCGCTGCGACATTGTTCGTCGGCATGGCGTTCGGTGCGGGCACGGCGGATGCCGTTGATACCGCGGATGAACTGACTGATACGCAGATTCGTATCACGGCATCCAGCGCCGACCAGTTCAAGTTCGGTGATAATGGGACGCGTACGTTCAAGTACGCGAAGCTCGCCGACTACAACTTCGATGGGAATAACAAGCCGTACCTGACCACGACGACGGGTGTGGACCAGGAAACAATCAGAACAGCTTTGACGGAGGCTGGTCTGACTCCGGACGCGAATATGGATCCGTTCACCTGGCTTGGCTCGCAGGACGCCGCGACTATTGAAGGCACGAATTGGCGTCAGTTCGTCGAAAACACCAATCTACAAGGACTGGCCAATCATGACATCACTCCGACGTCGAGTGATGAAGGCAGGACGTTGACGTTCGATTTCACCAAGACGAATCCGGGTGACCGTGGCTTGTATCTGATCATCGATCAGAGCGGTGACTACGAGGCCGGTGCCAGCGAAGGCTGCACTATCACGTATCACAAGATGAAGGCCATCCTCATCGGCACCAAGCTGACGGATGCGGAGAAGTCGCTCAGCACGGGTTCCCTGACCATCGCAGATGCCGTATGGGGTGATATCGCCCGAGACGCCGCGGTTGCGGTGAAGTCCACCAAGGACGAGGTCTGCAAGCCGCACCCCGGGTTCACCAAGGTCGGCGACGACGGCACGACCGGACTCCAGGGCGCAGTCTTCTCCGTATACACCGCGAAGGATTCCTCCTCCGCGACGAACGACAGCGATTTCAAGAATGGTGCCCTTGCCAATCCCGCAAACATCGATTCGACCAAGTTCGAAGCGTACAACGGGTTCGGTGCCGCCGATTCGAAGACGAACACCTTGACTTCCGGCACGGGCGGCAAGGTCGATTTCGGCGTACTTCCGACTGGTACGTACTACGTGTACGAGAGCACCATGCCGACCGTCACCGATAACAGCGGCAAGCAGTATCTGACCTCCTTCCGCGCGGTGCTCAAGGTGACCGTCACCGAAGGAACCCAGGGCCAGGCTGGTACGTACACGATTGAAGACCTCAATAATCATGGTCTGCTCACGGGCGATGCCACTAATGGATACAAGTACAGGAACATCACGTCCATCGTGCACCTGCCGTTGACCGGTGCGGCCGGTACGGCGATGTTCGCGGTGGTGGCCATGCTGCTCGCGGCGGGCGCGGGCGTCACGTTCGCGCGCTCCCGTTCCGTCAAGCGCGCGTTGCGCTGAACCAATGGCCGTTGACGGTCGATTGAAGTGATTGAGGCATGCGCCCCGACCCCGTTGTGGGGCTTGGGGCGCATGCCCGTACCTGAAGGTGGAGTGGAAAAGAACATGATGCGGAACGTGGACGTGGCGCGTCGGATGCGCGCCGGTGCGGCGGCGGTGGCGTGCGCGGCGATGCTGGCGGGCGGCCTGACCGTGGCGGCGAACGCGGAGGACGCGGCGGCGTATGAGGCGAATGATGCGGCGAGCCTGGCCGCGGCGCTGACGTGCGGCGGTTCGACGGCGGCCCGCACCGTGACGATCACCGGCGACATCACGGTGGAGCCGAAGGACCTGTCCGATGCCAGCACGCATATCACGTGCCCGGTGACGATCGTGTCCGACGGGCTGGAGATGCACACGATCACGTGGACGGGAGGGGGATCGATGCTCTGGCCGCAGGCTTCGGGTTCCCTGACCATCGGCGTCGAGAATACGGCCTACAACCAGGGCGGGAACGCGTTGACGTTCACGCATCCGGATGACGGGAACACGTATGGCCCGCTCATGCACAGCTACGGGACGGTGACCATCCATGGCGGCACGTTCACGGGCCTGCGCGTGGATAGGGGCGGCGTGGTGCTCAACGGCGACGACAAAACCGGCGGCGACCTGACCATCGACGGCGGCCTGTTCAAGGGCAACACGGCGTCCGGCAAGGGCGGCGGCGTCGTCTTCCAGTCGAAGGGGTCGACCGCGATCACGGGCGGCACGTTCGAGGACAACGTGGCGTCCCCGGCCGGCTGCTCCGAACAGACGGCCGACACGACGTGCATGAAGGGCGGCCAGGGCGGCGGCGCCGTCCGGACCGAGGCGGGTTCGCTCACGGTGCGCGGCGGCGCGGTCTTCAGGCATAACGGCGCGACGGCCGCGGACTTCAGGTCGGGCGGCGGCGCCATCTGGGCGAAGGGCACGCTGGCCATCAAGAACGGCGAGGGCGGGGTGAAGCCGCTGTTCGAGGACAACTGGGCGACCATCGCCGATCCGGGGGACCGGAACATCGCGGAGGACGGCATCCTCAGGGGCGGCGCGGGCGGCGCCGTGTTCCTCGACGGCGGCGGGTCCACCGCGTACTTCACGGGCGGCGAGTACAAGGACAACGTGTCCGGGTACCTCGGCGGCGCGGTCTACACGGAGGAGAACTCGACCTCGTACGTGGGCAAGGCGGTCGCGTGGAGCAACATCGCCGGCCATTTCGGCGGCGGCCTGTGGTTCTGCCCCTCCGGCAACTCGGCCGCGTCGAAGGGCGGCAACATCGCCCTGTTCGACAACCTGGTTGAAGCGAAGTACGACGCGAACCCGGACAACAAGGTCACGCCGCTGCCCGACGGCGCGGACACGACGGTCGCGGGCGACGATCTGGCCATCATGAACCCGAGCTGGAAGGCCATCCACGGCTGGGCCAAGGACACGAACCAGTTCCAGCTGCTCGACACCTGGTTCACGGACCGCTCCACGCCGGCCGTGTCGTGGGAGTGGAACAACACGCCGCTCAAGGAGTCGTCCGGCTACCAGGATTCCTGGCTGCCGGAGACGTCCTGGGGGGACACCAAGGTGAACCAGGGCATACGCGCCGTCCTCGCCTCCACCCAGACCAACAAGGACAGGACGCAGGACGCGGGCCTGCTGACCCTGTCCTCCGCCGATCCGACCCCGGAGGGCGCGATCGGCACCGGCCTCGCGCTGAAGGCCAAGGTTCTGGACGAAAACCGGGAGGACGCCGTGAAGAGCGCGGCCCAGCTGACGTTCACCGGCAACAGCGCGCGCTTGTCGGGTGGCGCGTTCGGCTCGGACGGCGTGGTGATCTTCGACTCCCCGTACTCGGTGGACTGGAACAAGACGGACGCCGACACCGGCAATAAGGTGTCCACGGCCTCCACGTGGCTGCTGACCGCCACGAAGCTGGACGCGCGCACGGACGGTGGCGCGACCCCGTACTTCGACACGGACATGCGTCCCAGCGACTGCGAGGCCGGCGACGACACGAAGGCCGACTGCTGGGGTCACGACAATCCCGAGACCGCGGAGACGGAGACGGATGCGAATACGTGGTACGTGCGGATCACGGATAACGACTCGCATGACAACAACAAGGACTTCGGCTCGCTGAGCCTGGACAACCTCGCGCCCGGCACCTACACGCTCAAGGAGACCGTGGCGCCGACCGGCTACGTGAAGACGGACGTGACCTACGAGTTCACCATCACGCCGACCGCGGCCGGCCACCTGCCCGCGCCGCCGAAGCTGACGCCCGTGACGACGGATTCCTCCGCGGACAAAGCCGAGGCCGAGGGGACGACGGACATCCCGAACGAGGCGTTGAAGGGCGTGCTCGCCTGGTCGAAGACCGACTCCGAGACCAACGCCGAGATCGGCGGCTCCACGTGGAAGATCGTCAAGACTGACAACGGCAATGAATCCGACATCAAGGACTACACGGACATCGCGGACTGCAAGGCCGACAAGGCCGAGGACTGCAAGGGCCCGGACACGGACCCGAAGGCCGGCCGCTTCTCCCTGAAGCTAGGGGGCGAACTGGCCGAGGGCTCATACGAACTGGTCGAGACCGGAGTGCCGGACGGCTACCTCAAGCCGACGAACGCGAAGCATCCGTTCACGGTCTCGAAGAGCGCGGACGGCACCGAGTACACGGTCGCCTGGGGGAAGGACGAGAACGGCAATATCGCGAACACTCCCACCGCGGTTTCGTGGATGAAGGTCGGCTCCGACGACACGTCCAAGGCCCTGGCCGGCAGCACGTGGAAACTGACCGACAAAGACGGCAAGGATGTGTACGGCCACGACATCACCGACTGTGTGAAGCAGGACGCCTGCACGGCCGATGACAGGGATTCGAAGCCGGGCGTCTTCCGCCTCATCGGCCTGAAGGCTGGCGAGTACACGTTGACCGAGCAGACCGCCCCGGACGGGTACGTGAAGTCCACCGTCTCGTACACGTTCACCATCTCGACCGACAAGGAAGAGACCGTGAAGATCGATGGCGCGACCGGTGACGACAACGCGATCGTCAACGCAAAGCAGATGGTGGCGCTGCCGTTGACCGGCGGCTCGGCCCTGGACTGGCTGGTCACCGGCGGCGTGCTGGCGCTCCTGGCCCTGGCCTCCGCCTTGGTCATGAACCGGATGCGCGGACGGGCCGGTGTCCGATAGTCGCGGGTTCGATTCCGGGCAGGTCGCGTATCTGAACGGCCTGCCCGCCGTGGCCCGTGCCGATGCCAATCGCATCGTGTACGCGGACTGGTTCCGGGACGAGGTCATGCGCCGCTACCGGGAGGGTGTGCCACCGACCGCCGTGTTCCGGGAGGCCGGGCTTGGCCCCGAGATCATCGGCAGCAAACGCATCGAACGGTGCGTGGCCCGATGGCGTCGTGAAACCGAAACGGCACCGATGCGGCGCGGCCGACCGCCGATCCCTGCTGCCCGGGATGAGAAGGTGCGAACGACCGCGAGCCAGCTTGCAACGATTGCCGAGTTGGAACGCCGTGCTGTCGAACTGGGCGAGCGGCTCGGCCTCGATCCGATGACCATCGACGCGGATCGCCGCCAGGTCGTCATCGATGTCCTCAGTCGGCTCGTCGAAGACTACAGACGACGACTGGGGGAGCAGTCGGCGGAATGATATGGGATCAAGCCGCGACTTCTCCATCAGACTGGTGAATATTCATGACCTCATGAAGAAAATATGGCCCATGGCCAGCCCTTTGGCTTAAGGCCACAGATTTCCCCTATGATTTCTTGAATTCAAATCGTCTCCGCCATTCTCCGTTCACCATGAAGCGTCAGAATGAAACCATGAAGACAGAAACGGATTGGATGTCGGGCGATGAACATCTCGCCCGCCGGGTCTGGCTGCGCCGTCGCGGCCATTGGATCCTGTTCACCTTGGGTGCGGTCTCGGTCGCCATGGGTGTGGGCGGTCTGATTCTCGCGCCGCTTGACGACTGGCTGAACAGGGTGACGCACGGCGATTCGCCGGTCGACATGGGCACAGTCGTGCTGGTTCTGATTGTGGCGACCGCCGTCCTATATGCCTTCTTCTACCTGAGATGGCGGCTTCGCGGTCGACCAGAGCACCTGCTCGCCGTGCCCACCAAGGATTGGCCCGTCCAACCGGTTGCGTTCCCCGACACGACCGACGACGACGGCGATCCGGTCAAAGGTGACATCGAATACATCCTGTTCACGCCGGATACGGACCGCACGTTCACCGTGCCGCTGCGGACGGCGGCAGGTACGCGCATCGGCGTCGTCACCGTACGCGACGGACGCGCAAAACTTGAAACAGTGCGAGACACGGTGGCCGTCCGGTTGCATGCGGACCCCAATGACCGCGTCGGATGGCTGGAGGACGGCCTGCACTACGATGACGATTCAGACGCTCTGCTCGTCGGCGACAGGCTGGAATAACGTACGGCGTCACATACCACTGCGGGTGGCTGGGAATCATGCGTCACCCATCCACTTCATCCTATTGTCGGGGATTCCGGCGCCGTTCGGCATTTCGGATATAATTATGAGCATAATCGTAATCACAATATGATTCATCTTTTATGTCAGAAGGTCGGTGGAATCATGGCGGGAACTGTATCGTTGGATAATCTCGTGTCGGTGTCGGAGCTCAGCCACGGGGGCGTCAGCCGCACCCTGGGGCGCGTCTCCGACAACAATCCGGTGGTAGTCATGCGCAACAACAAGCCCGCCGCCGTGGTCATCACGCCCGACGACTATCGGCGGTTCACGGAGGCCGAGGAGGATTTCGCCCTCTATCTTGAGGCCGAGGAACGGATGAGGAACGACGACGGGACCCGTCTGGGCATGGACGACGTGTTCGGCCCCGGCTACCGGCCGGTGGACGACGGGTTCGAGCCGGAGTTCGAATAGATGGCGTGGAGGATTGAATTCACCAGGGACGCGGCCCGCGACGTGGAACGACTGCGTGAACCGGCGAAAAGCCATGTTCGTACGATGCTTGTCAAAGTCGCCGAAAACCCGCTGCCCTTCACTGAAGGTGGCTATGGCAAACCGCTCGGTCATAAGCGGGATGGCAATCTCACCGGATACCTGAAGGTCAAGCTCAGGGGAGACGGGCTGCGGGTCGTCTATCGTTTGGAACGCACGGCCGGGTCGATGGTCGTCATCATCGTATCCGTCAGGGATGATGGCACGGTCTACAAGGAGGCCGTGAGGCGTATTCGCAAAGAAGCCTGATTCCTGTAATCGCAGCAAGACCGACCGGCGACGATGTTCCCCGATCGATGCGATTAGCAGTCCTCTGGGCAATTCGGCGTTCTGCCATGAATAGGAATATGTCCGATAATGTACCTTATGTCAGATTGATGATATCGGAAACGCGATAACGGCGGCCGGAACCCTGATTTCCGTGGCCGATATGGGATTGCCGTCTGGTCCTATGCAAATCAAAGAATAATGATTATGCAAATCATGGGTTTTGATTTATGTAAATCGTGGATTATGATTTATGTCAATCAACGATTATCCATAGGGGCGGATTGATTATGATTCCACGCGCGCTTACCGACAAGATGCTGTCGATGTCGAAGCTGTTCCCGGTGGTGACGATTACGGGGCCAAGGCAATCCGGCAAGTCGACGCTGGTGCAGCATGCGTTCCCGGATTACCGATACGTGTCCCTGGAGGATGCGGACGTGCGCGCCCTGGCTCAGGACGATCCCCGCTCGTTCTTGGAACGGTTCGATTCCAAGGTGATTCTGGACGAGGCCCAGCGCGTGCCGGAACTGTTCTCCTATATGCAGGGCGTGATCGACAATCGGAACGAACCGGGCCAGTACGTTCTGTCGGGATCGCAGAACTTCCTGCTGCTCAAGAGCATCTCCCAGTCCCTTGCAGGCCGTGTCGCGATATTGCATCTGCTTCCGCTTTCGTACGCGGAGATGTCGGCGGCGGGTGTGACGCCGGATAGCATGAGTGGATTCCTGTTCGCGGGCGGGTATCCGCGTCTGAAGACGATGGGCATCGACCCGCAGGATTTCTTCCCAAACTACATCAGCACCTACATCGACCGGGATGTGCGCGAGGAGCTTGGCGTCAAGAAGGTGGCCGAATTCAACACGTTCCTGACCATGTGCGCCACACGTGTGGGAGAGGTACTCAATTTGGCGAGCCTTGCCAACGACTGCGGCATCAGCGTGGACACCGTGAGGGATTGGCTGTCCATCCTCGAGGCGAGCTTCATCGCGTTCCGACTGCATCCGTATCACAGGAACTATGGCAAACGGCTCATCAAGGCGCCCAAGCTCTACTTCTACGACACCGGTCTGGCGGCGAATCTGCTGGGCATCGAATCCGGTGACCAGATGCTGATGAGCCAGTATCGGGGCAACCTGTACGAGAACTCCGTCGTGGTGGAGATCATCAAACGGTACCAGGCGCTGGGCCGGGAGCCGAAACTGTTCTACTGGCGTGACAGCAACAAGAAGGAAATCGACGTGATCCTCGAAAAGGGCGGCAGGCCATGGTACGCCGTCGAGGTCAAATCGTCCGCCACCTACAATCCCAAGGCTTTCGAAATCCTGGAGGACCTGGCCCCGGCCATGGGACTGGATCCGGATCGACGTTTCGTGGTGTACGGTGGCGACGAGTCGTTCTCCACCAAGCATGGCCAGGTCATCGGCATAAGCGATCTCGGCAGACTCGTCGGATAGCCACGGAAATCGGTGGGCATTCGCGGGAATCGTACCGGCCAATCGAAAAAGGGGCGGGGCTATCCGCATGGTTGTGATGCTTGTCCATTACATCATCGCGGGCTGAGACGGACGAAGGGGGCCGATTTCGGCCTTGGATGCATAAACGGACAGGTGGGTCCGATTCATCGGTGACTTTGCTAATCAAGAGATATGGTTCATGCGAACCGTAAGCCGCCGACGGCCCGTCGGGCTTGACCGTTTGTCATGCGAACAGAGGGACGTTGCCGATGAAGATTGCCGCCGGCAAGCCGAAAGATGAGCCCAACCTCTCCCCTACGATCACGAGCATTGGCGAAAACCGCAGAATTGGGAATGTGAGTATGATACTTTCACGTATCATACTCATAAGTATCTTATGGTGTGCGATGTGCCGGTTCGAGCCTTCGTCGGGGGTGCACGCGATCAGCCGTCGGACTTCTCCGGCATGGGGATTATCACCGTGACGACGAATGCCCCGTCATCCGTCTTCACAGTCATATGGCCGTGAAGCTTGTCCGTGGTCATACGCATGCTGCGCATGCCGAACCCATGTGCCTCGGAATCGCTTTTGGTGGTACGGGGCAGACCGTCGTCATCCGTACCGATGATGCGGTCAGTGTAGTTCTCGCAGCGTATGACAAGCATTTGCCCGTGAACGGAAGCCGTAAGGTTGATGGATCGTCGGGGCTCCGGCAGATCACGTACGGCCTCGATGGCATTGTCCAGCATGTTGCCGTAGAGAGAGTACAGATCCAAGGCCTCTATACGGTTGAACGCCGCGCCATCGACCAGATAGGTCAGCGTGATTCGTTCGTGGTTGCAGATCAGCAGCTTGTCCGTGAGAATCACGTCGAGCGTATGGTTCCCGGTCTTCGCTATGGAGTCGTATCGTGCGATGGTCCGCTCCATCGATTCCAATGCATCGTCTTCCAGACCTCCGTCACGGCGAAGCGCGTTGATCTGGTTACGCAGGTCATGGCTGCGTATGTTGATCATGTCGATGGTGCTGCGGCTCAATTCGTATTGGTGCCTGTTCATCGCCATGATCTGCCGTGAGGTTTCCGCGTCATGACGCCATTTGGATTGGACGAGCAGGCCGGATAGAAGGGCCAGAGACAGTACGGTGCAGGCAATGCCATACAGGGAGCAAGCCAATTTGGCAGGGATGTCGTTCTGACTGATGTACAAAGCGGGTATGTAGCTGATGACCAGCGTCACTACGAGAATTCCGGCGGACAGTATGATGAGTTGCTTGTCGGCCATGTGTTGATTCTTGTTGCCTCGTATGGCAGCTCGGAACAGGAGGCATAACAGTGCGGCTGATGCCATCTCCATTAGGAGATGTATAAGATAGTCGGGTTTAAGCGTCGTTGGCGCGAGCCCGATGATTATGGAGATATTCACGGCGCAGTGCTGAATCGCGTAGGCCGCGATTCCATAGAACAGGATCTCCCGCCACTGCATATCGAGACACCACCATATAGCGATCATGGTCACTATGAACAAGGATCCATACCGCAGCAGATTCCACCAGCTATGAAAGCCCGCCAGGAACAGCAGCCATGTGGCAAAGAGGCATAGACATACGGATGAGACGGCTCTTGCCGCGAACATCGACCTGCGTTCTCCATATGGCAGCAGCATGGCTTCAGTAAGAATCAGCACGGTCACAAATCCGAACGCGTCATATAGGGTGAGTGGCATGGTTCTTTTCTCTCAGATTCCCAGATAATCGGTCAGGCCATTCAGGAATTCCTTCCTGCGGGCTCTTGATACGGGAAGCGTGATATCTCCGAGGGCGATGGCATCCCCATCAACGTTGGTCACGTACCGCAAATTGACGAGAAAGCAGTTATTGCAACGCAGGAAATGGTGTTCTTCCAGTTCCCGTTCGATGGTCTTCATGGTGCCGCGAGTTACGAATACGCCTTGGCTTGTGTGGAACATCAGATTATGTCGATTCACCTCGACGTACAGGATGTCATTCAGGAAAAGCCGGCGTATCCCCTGTTTGTCGGTCAGGGTTATCGCCTCGCCCCTGTTTCGTTCCATGACGCGCAACAGGCGGCGCATCTTCAATTCGAAAGCCTCGTACGAGACGGGTTTGACGATGTAATCAAGCGCGTTCACCTGGTATCCGTCCACGGCGAGGCTCATGACCTTTGTCAGGAACACGACAGGCAAATCCGGGTGGTTGGCCCTGAGTTTGCGTATAGCCGACATGCCGTCCAACCCAGGCAGTTCGATATCCATGAAGACGATATCGAAGTCCTCCAACGGCGAAGCGAGCAGTGTCTCGGCATCCGGGTACCTGACGTCCACGAACCCGTTCCCGCTATTCTCGAAGAACCTGTTTAGGTGTGCCCTCAGCTGGGTCAGGTCATGCTCGTCGTCCTCCACGATCGCAATGCGCAGCATATGGGTCCTCCTTGTCCTTCCGTTCATTCTAGGGATTCCCGGACATGCTTTTCCCACCCGTGCGCGCGAGTCGTGCCGTTTGCCCTACAGGTTGTGTGAAGCCGCCTATTGGATGCCGTGGACCCGATTAGATTGCAAACCATACGGGATCCGCCTCGTGGGCGAGGCGATAGGGACAGTACCCGTATCGATGCAAAGGAGAATCCCATGAAAAGAAGCAGGAATGTCAAGCCCAAGGGACTGATGTCCCGGATTCTGATCGGCGTGTTCGCCGTACTGGCGGCAGTGGCTATGGTGGTCGACGTTGCTGCCTTCGGCATATACGGAACCGCTTTGGACAAGGCGTTTCCCGCATCCCGCGGCGATGATGGCCTGATGCAGTCCGCTACGGATAACGCGGTCTCGGTGGCGCAGCAAATCGAGGAGGAAGGCGCGACCCTGTTGAGCAATGATGGTGCTTTGCCACTCAACTCCTCGGAGAAAATCAACCTTCTGGGACTGTCGGCGGTGAACCCGATTTACGGTGGCACCGGTTCTGGCGGCAGTTCATATACCGCATACCGCACGGATTTCGTCACGGCGTTCGAAAAGGCCGGATTCTCGGTCAACCCCGCGCCCATTGACGCCTACAAGCATATCGATACGCAGACGGCCAATACGTTCAGCGTGGACTTCTCAATCAAGGAACCGGCCGCCACTGACACGCTCGCCTCCGATATGGGCCAGGACTATGTGTACACCGGCAAGGCATCGTTCGACGATATGCAGCAGTATTCCGATACTGCGGTCGTCGTGCTATCCCGCAAGGGCGGCGAAGGAAACGATCTGCCGACCGTGATGACCGACTACACCACATACAAGCCCGACCAGGACAAGCATTATCTGGAGCTGAACAGCGCTGAACAGTCCCTGATCGACCAGGCCAAGAAGACCTTCAAGAAAGTCGTCGTCGTACTGAACATGTCCAACGCCATGGAGCTTGGTTTCCTGGAGAACGAGGGCAACGCCTCGGCGGACAAGACAGGCGACATCGATGCGGCCCTATGGGTGGGAGGCATCGGCGACCGCGGCAGCATCGGTGTGGCGAACATCCTCAACGGTAAGGTCAACCCGTCCGGCAGGTTGGCGGACACCTACCCCTACGCCGTGGAGACCATCCCCTCGTACTACAACTTCGATACCTACGAGTACACGAACACCAAGGGATTGTTCAAGGATGTGGAGACCAACGATGAACAGAAGGACCATCCCGCCTACCTGCTGAACTACCAGGAAGGCATCTACGTCGGCTACCGCTACTACGAGACCCGTAAGTCCTATGACTACACCACCCGCGAAGGCGAGAAACGGACTGGCCTGTCCTATGACGACGTCGTCCAGTACCCGTTCGGCTACGGACTGAGCTACACGAACTTCGACTGGAAGGTCACCAACGCCGTCAGCGGCGGAAAACTGGGCAAGGACGACACCATTACCTTGGACGTGCAGGTCACGAACACCGGCACCGTGGCAGGCAAGGACGTCGTCGAACTCTACTACTCCGCCCCCTACCACAAGAACGGCAGCCATATCCAGAAGTCCGACGTCGTGCTCGGTTCCTTCGCCAAGACCGGCGAAATCCAGCCCGGCAAGTCTGAGACCGTCACGCTGAAGCTGCCCGTCCAGGACATGGCCTCCTACGACGCCCAGAAGTACTATTCCACCACCGGCTCGTACGTGCTCGAATCCGGCGATTATAAGATCTCCCTGCGTTCCGACGCACACACCGTCAAGGACGGACTCGCCTACCGCTACTCCATCGACGACCCGATCGTCTACACGGACGCGGCCAACGCCACCGACAACGCGAGGACCGCCGAGTTCGTGGGAAGCCGTGAAGGCGACCAGACCACGGCGGAGAACCTCTTCGATGACGCGGCGGGAACCGTGAAATACATGGATCGCGACACTTGGACCATCGTGCCCGGCTCCGACCAGAAGGCCACCGCCGAACAGATCAAGGCGTTCAAGACCGCGCTCGATCTCGACGACAACTACATCGACAAGTCCGACAAGGCCCCCACCTTCGGCGCCAAGAACGGTCTTACCATCAAGGACATGACCGGGCTCGACTATGATGACCCGAAGTGGGACAAGCTCCTCGACCAGCTCACCCTGGATGACATCGACACCATGGTCGCACAGAACGGCTGGGGCAGCGCCGCGGTCAAGTCCGTAGGCAAGAACCAGATCTACGACATGGATGGACCGGCGGCCCTGTCCTACGTGTTCGACGCGTTCATGGGCACCACCACCTACAAGACCGTCACCTACCCGGCACAGGTCGTGCTCGCCTCCTCCTGGAACACCGATCTGGCCAAGACGTTCGGAGATGCCATCTCCAAGGAAGCCCGTGCATGGAACATCTCCGGATGGTACGCTCCCGGCGCCAACACACACCGCAACCCGTTCACCGGACGTAACTTCGAATACTACAGCGAAGACGGCACCCTCGGCGGTGCCATGGCAGCCGCCACGGTGAAGGCAGCCAACAAGAACGGCCTGTACACGTATATCAAGCACTTCGCGCTCAACGAGCGTGAGACCTGGCGCCACTACGGCCTGTGCACATGGGCGAACGAGCAGTCGATGCGCGAGATCTACTTCAAGCCCTTCGAACAGGCCGTCAAGCAGGGCGGCACCACCGCCATCATGTCCTCCTACAACAACATCGGCACCACCTGGGCCGGTGGAGACAAGGCACTGCTCACGGGCGTACTGCGCGACGAATGGGGCTTCAAGGGCACCGTCCTCACCGACAACAACGAGGAACACGGCTTCATGAACCAGGAAGTGGCCATCACCGCCGGAGGCACCGCACTGCTGTACAACGGCATGAACGGCTCCAAGAGCATGACCCGCCTGCGCGAGACCGCATCCGGCCAGAAGCTCCTGCGCGAGGCCGCCCACCAGTACCTGTACACGGTGGCCAACAGCTTCGCGGTTGATCTCACACCGGCCATGGCGCCTTGGCGCATGCCCGCAATCGCAGGCAGCGCAGCCGTCTACGTGATCTGCATTATCGGGTTGGCGTTGTCCATTCACAGACTGCGCAGGATCCGTAGGTCCAACATGGCGACGGTCACTGTCTCGTCAGAGGGAGAGTGAGTAATCCCAAACACCGCGTGGATTTCGCCCTTGATCATTGACCCGAGGCAATTCGGATTCAACGATCGAGGATTCGGCTCCTAATAGGGTCGGCAGCCGTAAACCACGACCTAGGAACCTCCTCCAAGAGCGGGCGGCCACTGCCCAAAGGCCGTCCGCTCTCCCCTATCCGGCTTCTATCTTGTAGAACGGCGATTAGCTGCCGGATGATTCCATAGCCACGCTGCTGATCATGGATTCCCCCCGTCTCTCTCTTCTCGTCGTCGTTCCCGAGTGATTCAGCTGACAGCGGGACGTGTCTCGCGCAGCATCTCCGCCGCCGATAGGACGGTCAGATCCGACTCACCGCGTGCTCTGGCGGCTTCGGCCAGTTCGTCGGTCTTGACGAACAAAGCGAAGTAACGGTTGTCATATCCCGGCACCAGGTCGGCTCTGGCACGGAGCGTCGCGGTGGTCTGCGCGATATCAAGATTCGACTTCCATTTGCATTCGCCGAGCAGGATGTCCCCGGTGCGTGGGGCCGCCGCGATGGCATCGATGTCGGCCTGCTGACGTGCGCGCGGGTCGCTCCCCCACCATTTGCCGAAACTGGTGGCCCGGAACGGCAATTCGTTCCGTCGGTTCGCCCGGATCATCCATTGTTCGCACACGGATTCGAACTGCTGCCCGACATACGTGTCCAACGCCGGTCCGAACACGTCGGCTCGCGCGGCAAGGTCGCCGTCCCCTCGTTCGATCCGGTCGGCGTTGGGACCGACGAAACGGTACCAGAACGAGAAGAACGGATCCTTGATCCGCCACAGTCCTTTCCTGGTGTGGGTGGGATTCTCCCCGAAGGGGACGTCCCGCTCGAGCAACCCGAGATCGGACAGCACGCTGAGGTATTTGCTCACCCCGGAAGACGAAGCGAGTCCCGCCCCATCCGCTATCTTGTTCTGCTTCGTCGCGCCCGCCCCGACGGCTCCCATGACGGAGTTGTACGTCGTGATGTCCCGCAGCTCCTGTCTGAGGAGCATCAATGGTTCCTCGTACAACAGGCCATTGGTATCGAACAGCAGACGCAGCACATTATCCTCATAGGTCATGCCGGAGCGTATCTGTCTGAGATAGTAGGGTGTCCCTCCGAAGGTCGCGTAGTACTGGACGACGTCCACGGGCGGGGTGAACGGGAGCATGCGCGCGGTGTCGAACACGTCGAACGGCATCAGTCGAAGCTGAGCGGTCCGACGCCCGTACAGCGGGCTCTTGTACCCGAGGACCTCGCTTTCCATGAACCCCTCGTTGCTGCCGCACAGGACCATCATGACATTGGCGTTCTTGAAACCATGGTCGATGGCGATCTGCAAGGAAGAGGGAAGGGATTGCTCACTGGCCGCCGCATAGGGGAACTCGTCGAACACGAACAGCATACGACGTCCTGGCTCGTCCTGCGCCTTCCGCACGATAAAGTCCAGCGCGTCCTGCCACAGTCCGAACGCCGGCATGGTCTCCGGCAGCCCGAAGAACCTATAGATCGCACGGGAGAAGTCCCTGAGATTCGCCGCCGAAGTCTGTTGACGGGCCGTGAACGACAACACGTGCTTGTCCTTCGAGAACTCGTCCAGCAAAGCGGTCTTTCCCACACGCCGGCGTCCGTACAGCACCAACATCTGGAAATCCTCCTGTTCCCAGAGGTCTTGCAGCGTCCCCAGTTCACGTTCCCTGCCGACGAACATATCGCCTCCAATAGAATATGCATAAGTATGATACTCACGAGTATCATACCAGGAAGTATCTACTGGAACTCAGTGGTGTCCGGCACGTTAGTCGTCGGTTCGCGATTCCTTGGCCGATAAAGGTGATGTCCGCCGTCGCAAGTCAAAAGCTAAGCTCAACCGCTCCCCCGTCGCCACGGGTATTTACGAGAACTGTGGAATATGGAACGTAAATAGGATGCGTGCGCATATCATACGCACACGCATCCTACCTGTGAGATATGCGATGCGCAGGTCGGATCTCCGTGGTGATGCGTGCAAGCGGTTATTGTTCTTGTTGCGCCATGGTGGTGATGGATCTGGGTACGGACTTCCGTCTCGAGCCAGTCGAGCCCGAGAGGATCCTCGATTTCTGGAATCGGTTCTTCGCCACCCAGAAAGCCTGGTAAAACCTCTCACATACGGAAAGCGGTGTGAGGATATTGCATTCAAGGCATATCCTCACACCGCTTTCCGTATGTCATCCACCTGAGGTCACTGGATCGTGTCGCCGTACTTGTCGTGCCAGATCTTGTCGACCAGCGAGCTGACCTGGGCCCAGGGGAACGCGATGTCGACCTGGAACTTGTATTGGAGCAGGTAACGCTGCAGCGCCTTGGTCAACGCGGTGAAATCATCCCAATCATCGATGGTTCCGTAGGCCTTCGCCGCGAGGTCGAGGTTGTCGGACAGATCCTCGAGATGGCCCAGACGCCGGAACCCCTCGCTGGTCGGGGTGGCGTCCGAGTAGTAGAGGGCCTGGGTGACGGCCCAGTCCTTAAGGGTGTCCAGGTCGCCTTCACGCGCCTTGCCTTTGGCATGCAGCGTATTGAAGGTGACGATCAGTCCCTCGAGATAGCCGAGCGCGTAGAACCAGACGGGGAACTCGCGTCCGGTGCGGTAGTTCCTGCCGATGAGGCGTTTGATGTCCGCCGGCGGGTCGATCCAGATCTCCTGTTCCGCGGACTTCAGTTTGCTTATGGTGTCCTGTACCGTGCTCATGCTTGTACCTCCTCTACGATTTCGGTGGTCACGCGGCCGCCCTGCTCTTCCCAGACGTGGTTGCCCTCAGCGATGAATGCGTCGAGCTCGTCCGCGTGGATCTCGGCGAGCTTGGTGCACAGGCCCACCGGTTCGGTCGGACCGAAGAACACGCAGATCGCACCCCATGCCGGGAAGAACACGATGTTGCCCGGCGTCTGCTGGAACGTCTCGTTCTCAAGGAAGTCGATGTCGCCCACGGGCGTGTTCCAGGTGATCTCATTGGAACAGATTTTCGCGGAGAAGACCACGCTGGTGAACCTGCCGGCCTTCTCCAGTGCGGCGATGGTGCGTGGCGCCTTGTCCTCGAACAGGTTCGCGTGGAACGTCTTTCCGCCCAAGGTGACCAGAAGCTGCTTGGCCATGATCGGATCCTCTCTTTCTACTTCTCCGAAGCCTTTTCGTCGGCCTCGATCTGGGCCAGATACTGCTGCAGTTGTTCCGCCGAGTCATTCACGAAGGTCGTGGTGCCGCCGTACTGCTCCTGCAGACCATCCTTCACGGCCTGGGTGTTCGCGAAGATGTTCGCCAACTTCAGGTAGACAGGGTTCTTGGCGTCGGCCTTGCGTGTCACGAATGCGTTGATATACGGGCGGCCGGTCTCCCCCGTGACGTCATCGTGGGCCAACGTGTCGTTGACCGCAAGCCCCGCGTCGGTGATGTAATCGCCGGTCACCACTCCGGCCACGACCTGCGGATCGGACAGGGCGTTGGCGCTCTTCTCCGGATTGACGGGCAGGACCTTCACCTTACTTGCGGACTCATCGATGTCGGCCGGGGTGACGAATGCGGTCCACTTGCCTTTCAGCTTGACCAGTCCCGCGTCCTTGAGCACACCGATGGCACGGGCCTGGTTGGTTTCGTCGTTGGGGATGAGCACGGTGTCGCCCTGCTTGATGTCGTCGACGCTCTTGACTTTCTTGGAATACAGACCGAGCGGCCATACGCCCGTCGGGCCGATCGGCTGCAGGTCCTTGCCGTTCTTCACGTTGTAATTCGCCAGATACAGCAGATGCTGGAAGGCGTTCATGTCGAGCTGGCCGGAATCAACGGCCGGGTTTTCCGACGTATAGTCCTGGAAATCGACGAGCTTGACGTGGATGCCCTGTTTCAGCGCCTCGTCGAGGAACGGCTTCCATTGCTTGTTGGTGGCCCCGACCACGCCGATGGTGACGGGGTTCTGAGCGCTGCCCTTCTCCGCGGTCTTCGACGCCGTGGCCGTACGCACGGTGAAGAACCCGGCGATGATGACTGCTAGCACGACGATCACGGACAGGATGATGTTTCGTTTCGTATGATTCACGCGCACCGGTTCGACCGGTCCGCCCACATTAGCTGCGCTCATGGCGCGTATCCCCTTCTTGTGAATATCCATTGATAAGCGTGTCTCATCCGATTCCCCCTGGATGAAACGCGGTGACATCCACCATACGGGCCGGTCGTTCGGGACACGGCCGTCCAGCCATCGACGTTTCTGATAGCCGGTTCTTAAGCTCAGTCGTGCCTAAAGCGCTTATGCTCTGACAATTTTGAGCGAACGCAGAACCTTACCAGCCACCCGCTGTCCAGGTGACCACGTTGTCCGCGCGGTATTCCCGGGGCGATTTGCCGGATTCCTTGCCGAAGCAGGGGGAGAAATACCGTACGCTAGTGAAGCGAAGCTGTCTGGAGATGTCCCCGACTGGCAGGCCCGCGTGCACCAGAAAGTTCGCGGCCATGTCCAGCTGGCATTTCACATGGTAGGCTGCCGGCGTCATGCCGTACACGGCGGTGAACACACGGTTCATATGGGACACGGAGATGCCGATCGCCTGCGCAACCTCCGGCATGCGCAGCTGTTCGGATAAAGGTCCTTCAGGGGCCGTCCCGCACCACCGTCTTTCTCTGTCAGGCCGATTCCCTGATTTCCAGATGATGGCCCACGATCCGTCGCCTGCCATGTTCGTTCACGCCGATTCTGCCTTCGATACGGTCGAGTACGGAATCAACGGCGAGGCTCGCCATCTGGGGAATGTCCACGGCGACGGTGGTCAGTCCGGGCATGAAGCATTCCCCGATAGCGCATCCGTCGAACCCCATCACGGCGATGTCGTCAGGCACCCGGATACCGAGATCTCCCAGTCCCCGGATGACTCCGAGGGCGATGTTGTCGGTCAGACAGAACAACGCGTCGTAGCCGCGGATGGACTCCCCTATCTGGTGGATAGCTGAACGAGCACCCTCCCAGGTCCATTCCGTATCGATGCACTGGCCGGTGGTCAGTGCCATGCCGGCCCCGGAGAGCGCGTCGGCGCATCCCCGCATCCTTCGTCCTCCGACGCTGTGGAGCCTCATCGGATCGTCCATCACGCCGAATCCGTCCCCCACGAACCCGATTCGGCGATGACCCTTGTCCAGTAGGTAACGGACCGCCTCCGCTGACCCGATCTCGCAGGGGGACAGCACCGTATCGAGCTGCTCCTGTGGACGGTCATCGTCCACGAGCACAGTGGGACGCCGTTTCGTGAAGCGAATAATGTCCTTCACTGGCAGGTTCGCCGAGCTCAGAATCAGCCCGTCGCAGAACTGATTAGCTATGTTGTCGATGATGGAGTGCTCGTTCTCGGCATCCGTAAGTGTCTGTTGGAACAGCGTCTGACATCGTCTGGCCGACGCGGTGCGCGAGATTTCGGCCGCGAGCTGAGCCGGCTGCATATTGTCGAACTCGAAAATGGCGACCCCGATCACCGGCTTCTCAGGCAGGGCGTTCCTGGTACCCCTGACCCGTAGATTCCTGGCCGCGAGGTTGGCGGCATTGACACGGTAACCCATGCTGTCCGCGGTCTCGAGGATTCGCTGCGCGGTCTCGGGTGACACGTTGTCCTTGCCTCGCAACGCGTTGGACACGGTCACCACCGAGACGCCCGTGGCGTTCGCGATGTCCTTCATCGTAATCATCGGCCGTATCCTTTCGCTTACGTTTCCAACGTAGCACCTGTTTCAAGGAACCGCGCAAGCTCTATGATCGCTTGACGACATTTTAGTTAAACGTTAATATAAACGTTAAACGTCGGTGATGTCGCCGTCGTCACGCCAAAGGAGTCGAAGATGATTTCAACGAGGAAAGCAATGGCCGCCATCGCCGCGACCGCGGTCCTGCTGCCGCTCGCCGCATGCGGGAACAGCAATTCGCAAGCGACCACGTCGGATGGTCCTGTAACGATCACCTGGTGGGGCTGGGGCGTACCGCCGGCCGAGCAGGTCAAGGACTTCAACAAGAGCCATCCCAACATCAAGGTCAAGTTCGAGAACATCGGCAGCGCCTCCGACCAGTACACCTCGCTCAACAACGCCATCGCCGCGGGCAAGGGCATGCCGGACGTTGCCACCATCGAGTACTTCGCGCTCCCCCAGTTCGTGCACACCGGCAAGCTCTTGGACCTCACGCAGTTCGGCGCGGACAAGTTTGGCGACGATTACACAAAGGGCACATGGGAGTCTGTCAACATCAATGGTGGCGTCTACGCCCTGCCCACGGACTCCGGCCCTATGGCGTTCTTCTATAACAAGGAGGTGTTCGATAAGGCCGGCGTGACCGACATCCCCACCACATGGGATGAGTACTACGAGGCGGCCAAGAAGATCCGCGCCGTCGGCTCGTACATCACCTCCGACACCGGGGACGCCGGCCTGTACGACTCGATGATCTGGGCCTCAGGCGGCCACCCATACAAGGTTTCCGACGACGGAGCAACCGTCGAAATCAGTCTGACCAAGGACAAGGCCACCGCCAGGTTCACCGAGTTCTGGCAGAAGATGATCGATGAGGGCCTCATCGACACCAATACGAAGGGCTGGACCGACGAGTGGAACCACGGGCTCGCGGACGGCTCCATCGCTTCGCTGCTGACCGGTGCGTGGATGCCCGCAAACCTCGAATCCGGCGCCGCCGCCGCGTCCGGCAAGTGGCGCGTGGCCCAAATGCCCACCTGGGAGAAGGGCGGCACCGAGAACGCCGAGAACGGCGGTTCGTCCATCGCGCTGCTCAACACCGGCGACGAGGCCAAGCAGAAGGCCGCATGGGAGTTCGCCGAATACATCAACCACTCCAAGAAGGGAACGATGTACGGATACAAACTCGGCGTATTCCCCGCCACCAACTATGTGCTGGAATCCGACGAGTTCCTGAACACCACCAGCGACTACTTCGGCGGACAGAACATCAACAAGGAATTCGCCGAGGCGTCCAAGCGCGTGCTGTCCGGCTGGACGAACCTGCCCTACGAGGTATACGCGCGCAACGTGTTCACCGACACAGTCGGCAAGGCGTTCTCCGAGAAATCCTCCCTGAGCGACGGGGTCGCGGCCTGGCAGAAGAGCCTGGTCGATTTCGGCAACGACCAGGGCTTCACCGTCAACAAGTAACGAACACACGGCGAGGGACCGGCTACAGGTGATCCGCCCCTCGCCGCTTTTCCCATGAAAGAAGCAAGGAAATGAACGACAGGTTCAATCTGCCCGCCCCGGAACACACGCCACTGCATCGCTATCTGGCCGATCCCGCCCCAATCGTGTTCGAGGACCCCCGCAACGGGAACCAGCCCCGGTACTTCCTGTACGCGACCGAGGACGGATACGATGACTGGGGGTCGCGCACCTTCCGCGTCTACACCTCCGACGACCTAGTCGACTGGCAGGACGGTGGCCAGATTCTCAGCCTCGACGACGTGCCATGGGGCAAAGAGCACGCCTGGGCGCCCGCCATCCTCAAACACGGGGCCCGCTACTACCTGTATTTCGTATGCGAAGGCCAGATCGGAGCAGCCAGCTCAGACTCCCCATACGGGCCCTTCGTCCCCGCAGACCAGCCGACGGTGGCCAAGGACGACCTGCCCGGATACCACATCGATCCATCCGTCTACACCGACGACGAGGGCACGGACTGGCTGGTCTGGGGCAACGGCATCGCCTACATGGCCCCGCTCAACGAGGACCATCTGACCGTAGACCTGTCCCGAGTATGGCAATGGACACCCACACGATTCCGTGAAGCCATGTGGATATTCAAAAGAAACTACATGTTCTATGCGTCGTGGAGCGAGAATGACGCTAGAGAACCCGAATACCAGGTCCACTACGCCACGGCACCTGCGCTCCACGGACCATGGACCGAACACGGCGCCCTAGTCCGGCAGAACCCCGCGCTCGACATCGTCGGCACCGGACACCACGGCATCCTCCACATCCCCGGCACCGATGAATGGATCCTCGCCTACCACTGCTACGACCCCGGATACGGCAATGGCTACTGCAGGGAAACCCGATTCGCCCCACTCACCTTCAACGAGGACGGGACCATCCAGGAGGTCATCCCGGTCCAGGAGGACTACAGGCGGCCACTGTAACCGTCAGAACTCTCGGTCCGTCAAATCCGGCCGAGCCTACCGTGGTTCGCCTGCTAGGTATGGTTCCACGAATGCGAGGTTGCTGCCACGTTCGAGTGAGTGGAGGTCCTGCATGGCGTATTGCCAGGATTCCTCCCAGGTGGCCGGGTTGCCATGTATGCGTCGCAGGGACTGGAGGGTCGTCGAGAACAGGTTCGGGTCCCGTGTGAAGCGGTCGGCCAGTTTGATGGCGCCGCTCTGCTTGTGCTGCGCGTCCAGATTGTCGGTCCTGCCGCGGAACGCGTGTTCGAGGTTGCGGCTGACATAGAACAGACGGTATGGAATCAAGACGGTGCGGCCGCCCTGCTTCTTCCTGAATCCGTCGAGTTTGAGCAGGGAGTCCACGCCGTTTCGCTTGACCGTCCGGTCCGCGATCAGAGCGTCGCGGTTCGTGGTGACGATGTCGGTCGTCGAATATAGGGTTTCTTCCGCTGACGGGTCCTCCCGCACGCTGTCGTCAGGCGTGAACGCGCCGTCCAGATCGCAGATCTGGATGACATGGCCGAGCTGGCCCCATGTGCGATCATGATCTTTGAGGTAGTACTCGACGAGTTCGCGCACCGTTTGCGAGGGTTTGTCCGCGGGGTAGAACCCGTTGCGCCGGTGGAATTCCTCGCGGTGGTTCGGCGCGGTCAGCACGTCGCAATGGAATTCCTGACCTTGGAACAGACGGTTCTCGATCAACGCCGAGAACGCCGGCACGAGCAGGCTGGCGTCGCTCGCGCCCTCCACGACCAGCAGGACGATCTTGCGTTTAGCCGCGGTCCGCCTCCGTTCCGGCGGCGTTGAGCGCGGCCAGATCGTCGTCGATATCGTCGTCCTCGTCGGGGTGGCCGGCGGCGTAGAGGCTGTTGCCGAACATGCGCGGGATGGGCGAATCGTAGATGTCGGGGCCGCTCCATCCGAGTTCGCTGGCCGTCAGGTACCGTTTGCGCTGGTTGTTCGTGGAGGACTTGCGTGGGATGGTCGCGAACCGATTCTTGGGATCGGTCACCGTCGTGCGGATGCAGCTGTTCGGCAGCACCTCCAATGCCCGCAGGTTATGGGCTGTGAACACCAGTTGCCCCGCGCACCCGTCCGCCAGCTGGCCCAGCATGTCGCCGAGCAGCAGCTCGAACACGCCGGAGTCGAACTCGTCCACGGCGACCAGTGCGTTCTCGTCGTTGTACGCGTGCTTGAGGTAGCCGAGCAGCGCGGTGATGCGTATGATGCCCTCGCTCTCGCAGCGGAAGGGCACCGTGACGTCGCCGCGGCGGGAGAACAGCTCCGCGGTGACCCGGTCCTCGCCGTCCTTGCCGGAAGGCGCGGTGCCGGTCTTCAGCAGGACGTGCAGGCCGGGCACGATGGTGGGCAGGATGCGGTCGAAGGACTCCACGGTCTGCCCGAGTCGCTTCGCCTGGCCGGGGGTCAATGGATTGGGCTGCAGCAGGTCGAACGCGAACTCCGTGTTGCGACCTTCCGGGTTCTCCTCCATGATCGGGATGATCGCGAACGCGGCGTAGGAGCCGCGACGGGTGGTGGACACGAAGATGTCGTTGGTCGCATAGCCGCACAGGGCCTCGCGCAGGCGAACGAACTCGCCGAAGCGTTCGTTGATGTACGTCAACGATCTGGAGGACACGCCGTTCGCCTCCCGCACGCGGGCCACCGCCCAGTCGATCAGGAACTCGGCGTCCGGCCGGTCGTCGAGCGTGGCGCACCGGGAGAACAGGAACGAACGCCCCTCCATGTACGCGCGGTCCGCGGTGCGCGAGATCACGGTCTTCACCGAAGCGACCGCCTCGATGGAACGCCACACGTAGACCGGGGTCGACACGAACCCGTCCGCCTCGGAATCCTCCATACGATGTCCCAGCACCTCACGGCCCAAGCGTGAGGGATCGTCGCCGATGCGCACCGATTCGGCGACGACGCGCGCCCGCGTCGAATCCGGGTTCGCCTTGCGCATGGACACCCTGTACTCAAGATAGTTCGGCTTCTGCTTATCGCCGACGAGGAATGTCGCCGTCACGGTCGCCGAACCGGCGCTGGCGCTGACGACGTCACCGGCGGTATCCGGCAGCATATTCCCGGACAACAGCGCGCGCAGTATCCCGATGGCGTCGATGACGGTGGTCTTGCCCGACCCGTTCTGCCCGTAAATGCCCGTGACGCTGCCGCCGGTGGGCAGATCATCGAAATCCAGGACGCCATGCGATATGTTCCTCATGTCGTCCAGAACAAGTCTTTTCAAACGAATCATCGCATTGCCATTCTCTAAAACTCACAATAATCAATTTTTAATTGAAATACATGACTATTATATAACATAAATAACCTACACCCGACCAAGCAGCCATCAGGAAGCAACCCATATGCCGCACCAGCGCCCGATGGACTTCGAAGGACGATGCCCGCCAAAGCTGCGGACGGCATAACGCCAATACCGCATTCCCTGCCACGGTCGTATATCGCGTTTTCAATCCGCCGGTTCATCAAGACTTCAGACAAGGCCCCTCCCCGCTTAACCTTAGTCACCACTAAGGTTAAGACTTGGGTGTCATGCTGGAGCCGTGTTCAAGAACAAATCACACATTCCGGCATCCGTCATCGCTCTCGGATGCGCTCTCTCCCTCCTCGCCGGCTGCGGCACCTCGAACACCTCCTCCACCAACGATTCCAACGCTTCCTCCGCCTCCACCGCCGCGCCCAGGCAGGGCGGCGACCTGACCATCGGCCTCGACCGCGAGGTCCAGACCCTGGACGTGGCCAGTTCCATCACCACGCAGCAGCCGCTGCTGATCCTGTCGACCGCCGTGTACGAGCCGCTCATGAAGGCCGGCAAGAACGGCACGGTCGAGCCCGACATGGCCAAGTCGCTCACCGCGAACGACGACGCGACCGAATGGACGCTCACCCTGCGCGACGGCCTGAAGTTCTCCGATGGCTCGCCGCTGACCTCCAAGGAGGTCGTCGCCCACATCAAGCGTCTCGGCGATCCCGCCACCAAGTCCTCCGCCATGGCCCAGGTCGCGCTCATCAAGCAGATGGACACCCCGGACGACGTGACCGTCAAGTTCACGCTCGCCCGCCCGAACGCCGACTTCGCCTCCCAGTTCACTCGCACGCTGGGCATGGTCGAATCCACCACGGCCAAGGACTCCTTCGGGTTCCCGCTGGGCGCCGGCCCCTACCAGGTGTCCGAGTTCACCGCCGGCAGTTCCGTGAAGCTCACCCGGAACGCCAACTACTGGGGCGACAAGCCCTACCTCGACACCGTGACCTACAAGATGATCCCGGACGCCGACTCCCGGTTCCAGAGCCTCAAGGCCGGCGACATCGACCTGATGTGGACCGAATCGGCCCCGCAGTTCCAGGAAGCCTCCAAGGATTCCTCCCTCAAGGTCGTCAACTCCCCCGCCTCGATGAGCATGGTCATGCTTAACACCAAGGACCCTGCGCTCTCCGACGCCACCGTGCGCAAGGCGCTGGCACAGGCAATCGACCGCAACGCGCTCAACGCCGTGGTCAACCTCGGCGAGGGCAAGACCGTGGACAACCCGTATGCGCTGCTCACCGGGCTCGCTCCGAAGGATTCCGGCTACCCCGCGTATAACCTCGACGAGGCCAAGAAGGTCCTCGAGGGCAAGCACCTCAAGCTCACTCTGAGCTGCGAGAACCGTTCCGACACCGTGCAGCGCGCCACCGCCCTCAAGGACATGCTCTCCAAGGCCGGCGTCGAGGTGACCGTCAACCCGGTCGAAAGCGCGAACTACACCGCGACCATCATGAAGGGCGACTTCCAGCTCGCCGACTTCATGACCTCCGTGCTGTCCGACCCGTCGGGCGCGACCTACCTGTTCGCTTCGAAGGGCCCCTACAACTTCACCGGCTTCTCCAACGCCGAGGCCGACAAGGCCATCGCCGCCGCGTCCGCGACCACCGACAGCGCCAAGCGCGCCGCCGCGTCCGCGACCGTGTCCAAGGCGATCAGCGAGGACGTGCCGGTCCTGTGGACCACGGCCATGAACTCCGGCTTCATCATGAGCAGCAAAATCGCCGCCTTCCCCGATATCTCCCACAACACCCTCATCGAGGTGCAGGTGGGCAAGGTCGCCTTCGGCGAGAACCAGTGACGGGCCCGGACCCATCATGCTCAAGACCATCGGCACCCACGCGCTGCGCGCGCTCCTGGTGCTGCTCGTCGTGATTGTGGCGGTCAACCATCTGGTATCGCTGCTTCCCGGCGACGCCACGATGCTGCTGCTCGGCTCCGACGCGACCGAGCAGCAGCGCGCCCAGCTGCGGCAGACCCTCGGACTGGACAAGTCCGAACTGCAGCGGCTGGGTGACTGGTTCGCGGGCGTCGCCCACGGCGACTGGGGCACCTCCTTCGCCAGCGGGCGTCCCGTCCTGCAGGAGATCGGCAGCCGGCTGCCCGTCACCCTCGAGGTGGTGCTGCTCGGCCAGACCGTCGCGGTCGTCCTCGCGATCCTCATCGCCACGGTCAGCGTCCGCCACGTCAACGAGACGGCGGACCGCGTGCTGTCCGCCCTGTCGTTCCTCATGCTGTCCGTCCCATCGTTCGTCATCGGCCTGCTGCTCATCTACGTGTTCGCCGTCACGCTCAACGTGCTGCCGGCCTCCGGGTTCACGTCCTTCGACAAGGACCCGGTCGGGAACCTGACGGACATGATCATGCCCGCGCTGACCATGGGCCTGGGAGAGGCGGCGGTCTACGCGCGCACCCTGCGCGGCTCGCTGATCGCCACCATGTCACAGCCGTACATGGACGCCGCCCACGCGCGCGGCATCGGCCCGTTCAAGGCGCTGTGGACGCGGGCCCTGCGCCCCTCGAGCGTCTCGTTCGTCACCCTGGTGGGCATGAACATCGGCATCGCGATGGGCGGCTCCCTGATCATCGAGAACATCTTCGGCATCCCCGGCGTCGGCCGGCTCGCGATCACCGCATTGCAGGGGCGCGACATACCGCTGCTGCAGGGCATCGTCGTGTTCGCCGCCTGCGCCGTGCTGACGATGAGCATCCTCGTCGACGTCGCCGCATACCTCATCAACCCAAGGGGCGCATCCCATGACGAATGACATGAACCGGCCCAAGATCGCCCGCGTGGAACGCCGTGCGCGCGCGACGGCCCTGGGCGAGCTCCGTTCCCGCATCACCGTCGTGCGGGGCGCCGCCCTCGCCTGGATCGTGATCCTCGTCGCGCTCGTCGTCTACTCGTACGCCGCACGTCTCGACGCGTACGGCAACGACTACACGGCCCTGAGCCAGGTCCCGAGCGCGGCCCACCTGTTCGGCACCGACAACCTCGGGCGCGACGTGTTCGCACGCACCATGCGCGGAGCGACCATCAGCGCGGTCGTCGGACTGACCGCCGTGCTCATCGGCTTCTCATGCGGCCTGGTCCTGGGCATGGTCTCCGGTTATCTGCGCGGGTTCGCCGACACGTTCGTCGAATTCGTGTGCGACGTGGCGTTCGCCGTGCCGCCCATGCTCATCATCTCCACCATCGTCGCACTGCGCGGCCCGAGCATCACGGTCATCGCCTGCTCGATCGGCATCTTCAGCATCCCGATGTTCACCCGCATGTGCCGCGCCGCGACCATCGCCATCGCCTCGGAGAACTACGTGACCGCCGCCCGCGTACAGGGAGCCGGGCTGGCACGCATCATCATGCGCGAGATCCTGCCCGGCGTGCTGCCGCAGATCAGCGCATACGCGTTCACCGCATTGGCGCGCGCGATCGTCACCGAAGGCTCGCTGAGCTTCCTCGGTTTCGGCATGAGGCCTCCGACCCCGTCCTGGGGTGGCCTGATCGCCGAGGGACGCACGCAGCTCGCCGCCGCCCCATGGGTCACCCTGTGCCCGGTCGCCGCGTTGTGCCTGACGATCTTCGCGATCAACACCATCAAGGAACTCTTCGACCCGGAGGCGCAGGCATGAACACGAACGACGCAACACCGGTGCTCGAGGTACGCGGCCTGTCGGTCACGTTCCGCACCGGACGGGGACTCGTGCACGCCGTGCGCGACGTGAGCCTGACCGTCCACGCGGGCGAGACGTTCGGCGTCGTCGGCGAATCCGGGGCGGGCAAGAGCGCCCTGATGCGCACCATCGCCGGCATCCAGCCGTTCGGCACCCGCTGCGAGGTCGAAGGCTCCATCCTCATCGACGGACGGGACCCTTCCTCCATGCCGGAGGGCGAACGGCGACGGTTCATGTGCGAGAAGGTCGGCCTGATCTTCCAGGACCCCCTCCGCTCGCTCAACCCCGCCTACCGCATCGGCACCCAACTGACCGAATCGCTCTCCAGCCTGCACGTAGCGCGCGGCGAACGGCATGAACGCGGACTGGACATGCTCCGGGCCACCGGGTTCGACGACCCGGAATCCATATGGGGGCGCTACCCGTTCCAGCTATCCGGCGGCCAGCGCCAGCGCATCGGCATCGGCGCCGCGGCCATAGGACGCCCCCGCCTGCTCATCGGCGACGAGCCGACCACCGCGCTCGACGTGACCGTCCAGCACCAGGTCCTCGACGTGCTCGACCGGATACGGGAGACCACAGGCTCGGCGTTCCTGCTGGTCACCCACGACCTGGACGTCGCCGCCGAACGCTGCGATACGATTGCCGTCATGCGCGAGGGCCGGATCGTGGAGACAGGGCCGACCGAACAGATCGTCGAGCACCCGCGCCACCCGTACACCAGGGCGCTGCTCGCCTGCATCCCCTCATTGGACGGCCCCAGGCTCAGACGCCTGCCCACCGTGGAATCCGTACTGGCCGAAGGAGACAACGAATGACCGAAACCATGGGCGCGGGCATCCCCGCGCTGTCCGTGGAGCACGTCGCATGCTCGTACGGCAGGCGCGAGGTGCTGCACGACATCAGCCTGACCGTCCCCAAAGGCGCCTGCGCCGCGTTGGTGGGCGAATCCGGATCCGGCAAATCCACCATCGCGAAGACCATCATGGGCATGAAAAAACCCAGCCGCGGCACGATCCGCATCGACGGGCACCCTGCAGGGGAACGGGAACGCGGGCACGCACGCGGACACGACCGCTGGCAGGACCGTCCCCGCGTGCACATGGTCTTCCAGGACCCGATCTCCTCACTCAACCCGCGCCGCCCCATCCTCGACGTCGTGGCCGAACCCTACGCCATCGCCGACCACCTGACCCCGAACGAACGCCGCCAACGGGCACGCGAACTGCTCGCCCGCGTCGACATCGACCCGGACGCGTTCGGCGACGCGAGGGCCGGGGAACTGTCCGGCGGGCAGGCCCAACGCGTCGCCATCGCCCGCGCCATCGCGGCCGACCCCGAACTGCTCATCTGCGACGAACCCGTCTCCTCGCTCGACGTGTCGGTCCAGGCCACCGTGCTCAACCTGTTCGCCGACCTGCGCGACAGCGAACACATGAGCATGCTGTTCATCTCCCACGACCTGTCCGTCGTACGCATGATCTCCGACACGGTGTACGTGCTCGACAAGGGCGTCATCGTGGAACACGGCGACACCGAACAGGTCATCCACCACCCCAGCGACCCCTACACGCAACAGCTCATCGCATCCGTGCCCCGATACCGCGGCCGGGAATAAGCGCACGGGACCCCCGCCGCGCGACGGGCCCCATCATCGAAACGGAACACCAGCACATCCACCAGAAGGAACAGCAATGACCTCATCACTCCCCCACGATTTCCTATGGGGCACCAGCAACGCCGCCTACCAGATCGAAGGCGCATGGAACGTGGACGGCAAGGTCCCGTCCGTATGGGACACGGCCTTCAACGCCGGCCGGCTCCGCGTGCCGGACGGCTCCGACCTCGGCGTCGCCGCCGACGAATACCACCACCTGGACGAGGACCTCGACCTGCTCGGCGAACTCGGCGCCCAGGCCCACCGCTTCTCGATCTCCTGGCCCCGCGTCATCACGGACGCCGCCGGCACCGTCAACCAGGCCGGCCTCGACTACTACGACCGCCTGGTCGACGGCCTGCTCGAACGCGGCATCAAACCAGCCGCGTGCCTCTACCACTGGGACACGCCCCAATGGCTCGAGGACCGGTGCGGCGGATGGATGGGACGTGAATCCGCCGCCCAGTTCGCCCGGTTCACCCGCATCATGGCCGAACGCCTCGGCGACCGCGTCGACCAGTGGTACACCATGAACGAACCATCCCACCCGGCATTGGCCGGCTACATCGCCGGATTCTTCCCGCCGCTGCGCCGTGAAGGCGCGCGCGGCCTCGATGCCGTCCACAACATCCTGCTCGCCCACGGACTGTCGGTCCGCGCGCTGCGCGAGGCCCACGTCACCGGACGGATCGGCACCATACTCGCCGTCACCGGCGTGCAACCAGCCACCGGCAACCCGCAGGACGTCAAGGCCGCCGCGACGGCCCGCGAATCGTTCGACCGGCTCATGCTCGACCCCCTCATGGGCCACGGGTACACGCCCGCCGTCCGCGAACAGATCGAATCCGACGGGACCTGCCACGACGGCGACATGGCCGCCATCGCCGAACCCATGGACGTGCTCGGCGTCAACTGGTACTCCAGCACCCACGCCACCACCGAGGAACGCGCCCCCATGTTCCTCGAGGGCCGCGCCTCGAACACCGCCGCCCTGCGCGGCCTGTCATCCCTGTTCGGCGCCGGGCATGGCGTGGCCATCGTGCCCGCACCCGGACGCCGCTGGTGGAGCGCCAAGGGATTCCGCCAGGAAACCCCCGGCGGCCTGAGGAAAACAGTCGAATGGGTCCACGCCACATACCCGAACCACCCGCCCATCATCATCACCGAGAACGGGCGCGGCATGGCCCACCCGAGCGTCGACGGCCACACGGAAGACGACGCCCAACTCGCCGCATGCGTGCACGACGACGTACGCATCCGCGCCCTGTCCGCCAACATCCGCGACCTCAATACCCTCGCGGCCGAAGGCATCCCCGTGCGCGGCTACTACATCTGGTCCAGCATCGACAACATCCAATGGACGAACGGCTTCTCCGAACGGTTCGGCCTCGTGCACGTCGACACGGCCACCATGCGCCGCACCCGCAAGGACTCGTTCGCGTGGTTCCAGGACGTGGTCCGCCACAACGGCGACCTCGACAACCTCGACAAGCCGGTGCCCGAGGAACGCTTCGACGGCGACGTCAACGGCGTGGACATCGCGGGCGTGCCGAACGCGCGCGGCATCGGAGGCCTGCGCACCATCGACGGACGCCACCTGCGAGGCGGCATGTTCCTGCGCTCGGCCGGACTGAACTTCATGACCCCGGGCAAGGGCCCCGACGACCTGCACCGCCTCGGTATCCGCACCGTCGTCGACCTGCGCGACGAATGGGAGACGAAGGCATGGCCCTACGAACTGGACGGCACGATCGAGGTCGTCCGCTACCCCCTGCTCGGACAGGACAACGGCGACGCACGCCAGCCGGCCAGCAGGCGGGCCGTGGCCGACCCGTCATCGGTGAACCTGCCCGACCTGTACCACGAGATCGCGTTCGGCCATGCCGACCGCATCACGACGATCCTGCACATGCTCGCCCGCGACGAGCACCGGCCCATGCTCATCCACTGCACCGCCGGCAAGGACCGCACTGGAGTGGTCACCGCCATCCTCCTGGGCCTGCTCGACGTCGAGGACGGGCTCGTCACGGCCAACTACGCCCGATCCGCGGCCAACCTCACCGAGATGTTCAAACGCACGATCATGAACGGGCTGCCGGCAGACGCGGCCAAACTCGCCGGATCGATCGGCAAGGACGGGAACCCGCAGGGCGCCGCGGCCGCACTGCTCGCCTCCCCCGCGCCGGTCATGCAGCGGCTCATCGACGACATCCGCACCGAATACGGCACGATTCCGCGCTACTGCCTGGCCAACGGGCTGAGCGAGGACGACATCGACCAGCTGCGCGCCCTGTTCATCGACTGACCGGAGCCACCGGAACGCCGGACGGACCGGCCGAGGACGGGGATGGGGACTATCATGGAACGACATAGTCCCCGTCCCGTATTTTCAAAGCCGAACCGCCACCACAGACCATGGAATCCACGAAATCCACCCGCCGCAGTCCCAAAGGCGAACGCAAACGCGAGGCCATCATCGAAGCTGCGACCAGACTGTTCGCGCAACGAGGCTACGAACGCGTGCGCATCGCCGACATCGCCCGAGAGGTCGGCATGACCGACGCCGGCGTGCTCTACCACTTCTCCACCAAGGCCGCGCTCTTCACCGCCATCGTGGATCGGAGGGAACACGACTACCGGTGGGACATGATGGACTCCGACACCGTACGCGAGATGTTCGACCGAAGCATCGAAAGCGTCCGCCACGCCGCGGAACACCCCTACGCCATGCGACTGCGCGTGATGCTCACCAGCCTCGACACACTCGAGGACAACCCCATCCACGGCAGGCTCGAACACAACCTCGAACGACTGCTTCCACCGGGAATCGACCTGTTCCAGCGTGGCATCGCCTCCGGCGAGATCCGCCCCGACGTCGACCCCAAACACGCCCTCCTCGCCCACATGGCCATCAACGAGGGCATACGCAACCAATGGTCGCTCGACCCGACCATCGACTACGTGCAGGCCTACACCGACGCCGTCAACATGCTCTACCAAGGCATCGCCGCCAACCCACTACCCAGCCGCATTGCGAATCAAGGCTGGGAATGTTGACCGGACAATAACGTGCGAGAAAGTGGTATCCATATTGTGAATGCATCATCGTTTTGCCATGAAAATGGAGCGTAATTCCTCAATAGGAGCTTTTGGCTCCCGATTCCATGTGAGAAGCCCACATATCTCTGTCTCTGTGTCAGTTAATTGCGTATAGCAGACACCCTGAATGAGAGGACTGTTGTAATAGGCCTCCATGAGAGTTCGTACCCGCTCAAGGAATTCGGTTTTGCTGCTGCATCTTGGTTCTACGGGAGCACCAAGATGGTTGAGTCGATAATTCACCCCTCCCATCTCTGTGCACATCACAGGTTGGCCGTTGTAATGGTATCCGGGACAGAAAAGGAATTTACGTCCTTCAAGCCCCGGCATATCCTCGATGATGTGATCCACGGATGAATAACGATGTTGCAGAACATCAATGTCGGAGGAGTAGTCATGAATGGTGAATAAATCGGATATGCAATGTTCCCAGCCGTCATTGGAAATGACCGGACGGGTCGAATCAAGCGATTTCGTCAGATAGTACAGTGAATTGGCATGTGCCTGCTGCTGTTTCGAATAGTAGATGTTGGGTACGCCCCAGCTTTCGTTCAGAGGAACCCATGTCACGATGGATGGATGATTGTATCCCGCTTGAACGGTTGCTGACCATTCAGAAATCATGGAGAGTGCGTAATCGGTTGAATAATCGTAGGCCCCAGCCATTTCGCTCCAGACAAGCAGCCCATAGACGTCACACAAGTAAGCATAACGGGCCTGGCATCCCATCATGTGTTTGCGTACGGTGTTGAAACCGAGTTCCTTAGCCATATGTACGTCTCGTTCAAGCGCTTCGAATGAGGGAGGCGTGAGGATCGACTCCTTAAAGTATCCCTGATCGAGAACCATCCGCAGGAAGTACGGGCGATGGTTGAGACAGAATTTTCCATTGACAATTGCAACTTCGCGCATGCCAAAATAGCTGTGCACGACATCGCATATCTTTCCGTTCAACGTCAAAGTCAAATCCAGATCGTACAGATTCGGATGTTCTGGTGACCACCACCGTCCGAGTCCGTGATCATTGAAATCGTTGATACCGATTCTCAGACGAAGCCGACCATCGTGCACCGCGACGTCCGCAGTGGTTACTACTTGTCCTTCGAAGGATATTGTCGCCTGTAACCTTATTCCACTAATCGTTTTCGCGCGGGAAGTCAGCGTGAGCTCTAATTCGATTTCCTCGGAATCAATATGCGGAGTCATTCGAAGCTCGTCTATTGCCAGGCATGGTTTAATCTCAAGCCATACATCACGCCAGATGCCGGTCATTGGTGTGAACCACATGACTTCGGCGCGTTCCTTCCAATACTGCTTACCCCGGAGGATGGTCATGTCGGTCAGGTCATCCGTTACACGCAGAACGATTAGATTCTCCCCCGAGATCGCAAACGGAGTGACATCAATGGCAAATCGGCTATTACCACCCGTGTGCTCGCCGGCGTAAGATCCATTGATCCAGACGGTGCAATGATAATCCACTCCTTCGAAATGCAGCAGTATGTTTTCGGTGTTATTGGGCTTGGAAGACAGCATGAAGGTTCGGCTGTACCACACAATTGGGTGGAATGCCTTGTCCGCAATGCCGCTTGCTTCACTTTGATGGACAAACGGCACGATGATTTCCATGTGCGAGGGGAATCCTGACTGCCATCCTGCTGACAATCCCTCGTCCCCATCATCGGTAGCAAATTGCCACGGGCCGTTAAGGTCCCGCCATCGATCCCTGCGCAGCTGAGGGAAAGGATGGTCGATGAGATTCAGAGTTCCCGTCATACTGTCTCCTTGTAATCAGTCATACACAGCCATTGGCGGCGGCTACTTGTGTAACGTCAATCTTCGGCTTCCGGCCTATCGTGACCAGACCGTTAACCTCTTGCTCCGTATCGTTAAACTGCGTATAACAGTAACCTTGAAGCAACGGGATTGATCTGACTGTACTGATGATATCGGTCACCTGTTTGGCGAACGCTTCTGCATCATCTGCTCCTGAGTATCCCCAGGCCTTGGCTCCATAGTAGTTGGAATCGAACGCGATACCCCCGAATTCCGTGAGCAGGACCGGCTCTCCATGGTATTCGCCATCACCCACGTAAATCGGACGTCCTTGTGGGCCTGGTAATACGTTCCTCATGTCAGAGTAGCGGGCCCGCAACATGTCACAATCAGAGTCATAATCATGCACAGTGCACAAGTCGGAATCCGTGTGTTCCCAGCCGTCGTTGGACATTACCGGACGAGTCGGGTCAAGAGACTTCGTCAGCGCATGCATGGCCTTGGAAAACCATCGTTGTTCCGGGATGTTTTTCATGCTAGGGATACCCCAACTCTCATTAATCGGGACCCATGCGCCAATGCAGGGATGACTGTAGTCCCGTCGGATTATGTCCATCCATTCTCGAACGAGTCGTTCGCTACCATGCCGACTGTACGAGAAAGCGTTCGGCGCTTCTCCCCAGACGACCAGACCAAGCTTGTCACACCAGTATAGAAGACGAGGGTTCTCGAATTTCTGGTGTAGTCGCACACTATTGAACCCCATTTCCTTGATGAGACGTACATCGGACTCAAGCTCGGCATCCGATTTAGCAGTCAATAAGGATTCCGGATAATAACCCTGATACAGTATCGATCGGGTATAAAACGGCATATGATTAAGGCAGAATTTCCCGTTCTCGACGGAGAATGAGCGAATGCCAAAATACGAATGTACGGAATCGGCCACCTCGCCGTTGGCCCATAGCTCAATCTGCACATCATATAGGTGAGGTGAGTCGGGACTCCACCAATAACCATAGTGGTGATCGTTGAAGTCAGCGATTGAATATGTAGCGACGAAGGAGTCCTCTTCGGTGACTTCTGCGTTGTCTTCGACTACAATTTCGTTCCCCCGTAGAATTCTCGTGTGGATTCGTGAACTTGCTGTGGATTGCAAAGTGAGCTCCATACGGACCGTATTCGACAGCGTATCTGGAGTGAATTGGATTTCTTCAATATGGGAGGTGTTTAGTATTTCCAGCCATACACTCTGCCATATGCCGGTCGTATTCGTATAGAAAATGCCCTCGGACCGTCCGGTGAAAGACTGCTTGCCTCGGGGAATCGTAGTGTCAAGAGAACGGTCGCGCACCAGCATCGTGATACGCGCATCGCCATCTTGACCGAGCAATCGTTCTATGTCGAAACAGAATGGCGTCTGTCCGCCAGTATGATCTCCGACATGCTGCCCGTTCACCCAAACGGTTGTCTCGTAATCGCAGGCACCGATATGCAATCTCACGATACGTCCCGAAAAGGGTCCTTTCACCTGTACGGACCGCTCATACCATACCCAATCGTGCACGTCCTGATCTCCAATGCCGCTAGCCGCGCATTGGTAGGCGAAAGGCACTTCTATACTTCGATCGAAAACATGTTCCAGATACCATGATTCAGCTAGACCACGGTGATTGTCATCGAAGGCGAACGACCAACGCCCGTCGAGACAGGTCCATTCATTCCGCTCCAATTGCGGTCTCGGATAGTAATCCATCGTCTCTCCAGACAAGATAAGAGGGGCGGGAGCGGGTGCACTCCCACCCCTCTCCGGTTCCGGTTATTTCTTGATTTTGGCCACTTCGGCCTCAATCTGGGTTTGCATGTTCTCGACAGTGGTATCGATATCCTGCTTGCCGCTCAGTAGCGCTTGAGTCTGATTTTCCAGGATGTCATTCGCCTTCGAGGACACATAGGGCACGTCGACATCGGCGAGCTGCCTGCCCTTTGACAGGGACTCCAGCAATACCGGATACTGAGGGTTGTCGCCTACTGTTCCACGTGTGAAGTTCGACTGACGGCATGGGTCCATGGTGTTATCGATCTTCAACAACTCCGCGTCCTTGGATGTCGCAAATTCAATGAACTTATATGCCGCTTCAGCATTCTTGGAACTTGATGTAACCGCGATGGACCATCCTCCCAGAACAGGTGCTCCACCCGGTGTGACTGCGAACCCAATCTTGTCTTTAACCTGCGAACCGTCGGCATTGACGGTGGCATACAATCCCGGCCATTGCTCCATCATGAGCGCTTTTCCATCCGCGAATAATTTGTTTGCCTCATCCCAACCGAGTTGCAGCCATTGAGGGGCTGTGTCCTTCTGCAGTTTGAGCACATCCTGCATGGCTTTCTTCGTGTTTTCATTATCCACCGTCACATTGTTCTGAGCATCGGTGACGGTTTGCCCATACTGGCCTGCGCGATTCATCCAAGTCAATCGGCCGGCCTGATCATATGCTTGACTCAGATAGCCGTACTCAACCGGCGAATCGGGATTCTTCGACTTCGTGAAGTAATCCGCAATCGCAATCATTTCTTCGTTCGTCGTAGGAACCTTAAGCTCACTGCCGGTATCCTCCTTGTACTTCTCCTGAATGGCCTTATCCTCGAAGACATCCTTGCGGTAGAAGAATATTTGTGAATCCGGCTTGTACGGGAATGCATACAAATCGCCTTGATACTTGCCATAAAGATCAAGTACCGAAGGGATGAAATCATCGAGATCAAGATCCGGATCGGCGACATCTTTGAAATCATCGATTTTCTTAAGGAATCCTGACGCCGCGTAGGAATGCATGTTGGCTACAGGCATAAGCACCGCGTCGAATGTCTTGCTGGTGCTCAGGTCCAGCTGAATCTTTTCGACGTCATTGCCTGGAGGAAAACTCTGCACGGTGACTTCAGCCCCGGAGACAGCCTCGAAATATTTGGCTGCTTCTTTCAGAGCCTCCTCGAAATCGCCAGTACGGGTGGCGACGGTGATCTTAACGCCGCCGTACTGGCCTTTCAGTGTGCCGGAGGAATCGAGATTCTCCAATTTCACTCCATAGGCTTCCGGTGTTGGTAAAGGTTTGACCTCCACCGTTTTGGATTGCGTCGATCCGCATGCAGCCATTGCAAGTAGGGTGCCAGCCGCAACCATTGAGGCGACAACCTTTCTTAGATTCTTCATTGTTCTATCCTTTCACTGCTCCAGCGGTGATTCCTTTTTGGACATATTTCTGTGTGGTGAGGGCCAGTATGAATGCAGGGATGAGGGCTATGGTTCCGGCCGCGGCGAGGAGCCCATAGGGCGTATCCTTCTGCAGTTGGAGCATTCCGCTGATTCCGACTGGCAAAGTCTTGTTGGAGTCATTGAACAGCAGTACCAGCGCGGTTCCGAATTCGTTGTACGCCGCGAGAAATACGAGTATGGCAATGACTACAAGTCCAGGTATGACCAAAGGAAGAGCGATCTTCCGATAGATTTGGAATTCCGAACAGCCGTCGATTTTTGCCGACTCGAATACCTCAACCGGGATTTCGTCGAAAAAGCCGGTTGCCAGCCAGATGGCCAGCGGAAGATTGGCGGTGATGTACACGACCGTCAGAGCAATCTTGGAATCGAGTAGCCCCATATGGTTGAAGATAATGTAATAAGGGACCATATAAATCAGGGCGGGAATCATGCGCACGATGATGATAAGCATCATGGAGAATCCTCGACCGCGGAAACGGAACCTGGAGTACCCGTATCCTGCCAATGACGCCAGAAGCAGCGTGCAAAGTGTGGTGACGACGGCTATCGTCAGACTGTTGACGAAGAAGACGCCTATGGATTTTTCCTCAATTGCCTGTCTGAAATTATCCAAGGTGCCTGATGTCGGAATGAACTGCGGCGGTGTCACCATAATCTGACTCGGCTTTTTGAACGCTGTGGTCACCGTCCAGTAGACAGGAAACAACGACAGCAGGGTGTAAGCCATAAGAATGATGAATGAGACGGAAACCCTGTGTGGTTTACGCATTTCGATCCTCCTTGTCTCGGGTAAGGAGCAGTGTCGCCACGGAAATAACAGCAATGAGTGCGAAGAAAATTACTGCCGCCGCCGAGCCTTGGCCAATATCCATGTAACGGAATGCCGTTTTATACATCATTGTGCCTATTGATTCGGTGCTGCCATGAGGGCCGCCATCGGTCATAATCATGATCGGGTCAAACACCTTAAGAGAGTCCATAACACGAATCGACATGACCAATGCAAAGAAGTTGCGGATCATGGGTAATGTAATTTTCCAGAAGATAACGAATTTATTGGCGCCGTCGACGCGTGCACTTTCATACATCTCATTGGGGATGGTGGTGAGCGCTCCAAGGAATATCAGCATGCAGAATGGTATGGACCCCCATGCATCAATGACGACGATGGCCATGCGAGCTGCCCAGGTGTTGCCAGTCCAAGATACGGGAACCCCTCCGAACAACTGGATCAGGTAGTTGATAGGGCCATATACGGCTCCAAACATGATCTTCCACATGGTGCTTGAAACCACCGGCGCCACCATCATGGGGAGGATGAGTAGGCTTTTAAGGATGCGTATGCCCCGACTCTCCTGCTGGTCTGACAGCAGTACCGCGACAAGGAGTCCCAAACCTACCGAAATCAGTACCGCGAAGAAGCAGAAAAGCAGCGTCCACCATATCGAATTAGTAAATTCACGATTGCCTAGAATCGCAATATAGTTTTCCAGACCGTTGAACTTGGCCATATCCGCGGGCATGACCAATGAGTAGCTTCGGAAACTCAGGTAGACGGCGTAGAACAGCGGCACAATAGCGAGCATCAAGATGAAAACCATCGATGGCGCTATGAAAATCAGGTGCGCCACTTTCTCCAGTTTTGTTCTGATGAGGTTCATGTCAACTCCTTCGTTGATGGAACCATCATAAAGCTAGAATTTATATCTGAACATACTAAATTCAGTATGTTTCATATTGAATCTAGGAAGTATTCTAGATATATAAGCAGTTTGCAGTTGCATTGGAGCGCGATGGAGGGCGAAGATGCGGAACACGCCTTTGTACCAGCAAATCGAAGACACCTTCATTGAACAAATTAAAAGTGGTTCGCTGAAAGATGGCGACAGAATACCTTCCGAGTCCGAAATCGTGGAAATGTACCACGTTAGCATGATAACGGCCAAGCGTGCGCTGAATAGTCTAGCCGATAATGGCTATGCATTGAGAATCCAGGGGAAGGGAACCTTTGTCCATGTCCCACAGACCCAACGAAGCTCATTCCTCATCGGAATACTGTTTACCACCCTCGCTACGGATATCGACAAGGAGCTTCTCGATCATCTGGAACGATACGCACGGAAATCTGGTATGCGTTTCCTATTCGGACTATCACGCGAATCCGTCGAAGAGGAAAACCGAATTATCGAGGAATTCCGCAATTCCGGCACGGATGGCGTAATCATCTTCCCCACTGTTTCGGAAACATACAATAACGCCATCATCAAGCTTTTCCTCGAACGTTTTCCCTTGGTGCTTATTGATCGATATTTCAAGAAGATGGACATACCAAGTGTCGTCTCCAATAACTTCGATGGAGGCTACCAACTCGCAAAACTGATGTTCGCACACGGGGCAAGCAAACTTTGTTTTATCAGCACGAAAGAGGAGAACTCAGCTACGCTGGATCGGCAGATGGGAATCGAAGAAGCCTTCATTGAACAGGGAATACCAACTAACAAGAACGATTGGCTGTTCGTGCCTTCCGATGTCCAAGACGCCGCCGAAATCGAGGATTTCCTTAACCAGGTAAAACCTGACTGCATCATGACGGTGAATGCTCACCTAGCGGGACTTGCCAACCATTACGTTCACGAACACGACGTGCTCCATCTTTCCTTTGATGCCTCAAATGGCAGTGACTACTATGTGCGGCAAAATCCTGAAGGCATAGCGGACATGGCCATACATCTTCTCCGAAAATCCATGACGGGAGAACGAACGGAATCACACAACATCCTCGTCCCCATTACGGTAAATGCGGGAACCAGACAGAAACCATCACGCTGACTCTCTCATCATCGCGCCCATAGCTATCATCGCCACTCTCGATTCCGTCCAGCCACGCGCATCGGACCGAAACAACAGACGTCAATCTGTTCCTCATTCACAACGAATACGCCGTTGTGGCAATGCCGCCACACGGCAGCTAACCAAGGAACTCGGATGGGTCAACCAACAAAACCGAAATTATGCGTCGCACTACTATGCGCGGCAGTACTGTCATATCCGGCCGCCATTGTCTCTGGCCAGGAGCCTGCCGGCGTCTCGTTAGAGGCCTCAATGACCGGCACTGTGCTTTATGCGCCGGACCTGACCGCATTCCCTAAGGGAACCGCGGGATATCCAAGAGCCATACGTCTTATAAACGGTGACGGCAATGCCATACTCGCTACCTTCGCCCAAGCCGGGCATGGAAAACCCGGATCCATGCCCGTCTACCGCAGTGAGGATGAAGGCAGAACATGGAACAAGATATCCACGGTGACATCTCATACGGAAGGGTGGGATATTGAAGCCCCAACGCTCTACGAGGTGACAACAGACTCCGGTGTTCTTAAAACAGGTGATATCCTCGCCGCCGGAACAGCATGGAAAATCGGAGATTACACCAGCCAGGCGGTCGAGGTGTTCAAGAGCCGTGACGGAGGATACACTTGGGACTACCTTTCGAATTGTACTCAAACATCTGGAATGCCCAATACATGGGGACATGGCATCTGGGAACCGGCATTCAGACAATCCGCCGACGGAACGCTGGCATGCTTCATTTCCGACGAACGACCCGCAGGTTCACCGACCAATAACCAGATCATCGGTCATTACACATCGTCGGATGGCGGCCTGACTTGGAGCGACGACATCATTCAAGATGTTGCCTTTGCTAATGACAATCTCAAAAGGCCGGGAATGCAGACTTTCGCTGATCTGCCGGATGGCCGAGTTGTCATGAGCTATGAAATGTGCCGTGACGCCACCGATGCCAATCATGCATGTGAAGTCTATATCAAATACAGCAATAACGGTTTGGATTGGGGAGATCCGTCAGATGCCGGGATACTTGTACAGACATCCGACTCTCGCGAGTTACTGCATACCCCATATATCGCCTGGACTCCGACAGGCGGTAAGAATGGCACATTGATGCTGTCCGGACAGCGTATCGTCGCCGGACCAACCGGCAATAAGACCATTCTCGAAGAATCCGGAACCGTGATGTTCGCAAATACCCATCTCGGAGTAGGCGAATGGTTTGAGATATCCACCCCCATTCGTGTATCACCGACCGGTGGATATGCGAATGGAGAACAATCCTGCGCCGGTTATTCCACGCCGATGATTCCTCTGGCCGACGGCCAGCGTTTTCTTTATCTGGCAGCCACATGGCTGAACGTAGGTAACCAATGCCAAGTGAACTTTGCACAAGGCGAATTGCCGGAAAACGTTGGAACCATCATCAGCACTACAGGACAATGCCTCGACGTGGACACCAATACCGCCAGGAATGGCAATGCCGCTCAGCTATGGACCTGTAACATCGCCAGCGGGCAAAGATGGTCAATCCACGCCGATGGGTCAATACGATCATTCGGCAAGTGCCTTGACGTAGACGCACAGGGAACCGAGAACTTTACCAAAGTGCAACTTTGGGAGTGCAATGGAAGCGGAGCCCAGCAATGGCTATATCAAACCGAAACCGGAGCTTTAGTCAATCCCCAATCCGGTAAATGCTTGGACATACCAGCCGGGAAAACGGATGACGGTACCCAACTGCAAATATATGAATGCAATGGTCTTTGGACACAACATTGGACATTGCCAAGCTAGACGAGATTCCCAGATAAAGTCATGATTGCGATTCGCATCCGACAAAACACGAATCGCAATCATGGGAGTTTTGAGAAGTTGGGTTGGAGCCACTTGTATCGGGCTCCAACCCAACTTCTACCTATCGTAGGGGGTGGAACGCGGTGTTGGTCCTTGCGATGGCGCCGAGCCAGTTCAGGGAGGGTCTGGGCTGGCGTTCGAAGGTTTCCTTGTTCCATCCGATCAGGCCGAAGGTGGGGCCGAAGGATCCCCATTCGTAGTTGTCGAGCAGTGACCAGTGGATGTATCCGCGTACGTCGATGCCGTCGTCCATCGCGGAGTGGAGACCGGCGAGGGCGTCGAACGTGTAGTCGATGCGGCGTTTGTCGTCCGAGGTGGCCAGTCCGTTCTCGGTGACGAGGATCGGGGTGTGCTTGGCGACGTCCCAGGTGTGGCGGACGGCGATGCCGAGGGCGGCCGGGAAGTATTCCCATCCGGTGAGGGTGCGTTCCACGTCGTCTGTCATCGGCACGGGGCCGTCCTTGCCGATGAAGGTGCGCAGGTATGCCTGCACGCCGATGAAGTCGTCGCCGACGGCCGCTTCGGTGAAGTAGTCCTCGCGCGGGTACTGGTATTCCTCCATCTCCTTTTCGCAGCCGGGCACCGCGTGGAACGCCTGGCAGGCGATAGTCCAGCCGACCTTCGCGTCCGGCAGTGCGGATTTGATGACGTCGCGGGCCATGTGGTGCGCGTCGACGAGCGCCTTGGAGATGACCGGGTCGGGGGCGGGCAGCGACGCGGCGATGAAGTCGGTGCCTTCGGTGCCGCCTTGGGTGAGCGCGACCATGTTCGGCTCGTTGATGGTGAAGATCCACTTCACGTCGTGCAGGATCGGCAGCACGTAGCGCACGTATCGTTCGAACTTCTCGAGCGCGTCCGGCCTCTTCCATCCGCCCTTGGCCGCGAACCACAGCGGCATGGTGAAGTGGTAGACGGTCACCATCGGTTCGACGCCGTACTCGTGGCATGTGTCGATCATCTGTCGGTAGTGGAGCAGTTCGGCGCGGGAGAAGCATCGCTCGGCCGGTTCGATGCGCGCCCATTCGATGCCGAAACGGTATGTGTTCAGGCCGGAGTCGGCGAGCAGGCGGATGTCCTCGCGGAAACGGTTGTAGCTGTCGGCGGCGTCTCCGGACGGCTCCTTCACGTCGGTGCGCGGCGAGTGTTCGCGCGCCCACCAGTCGCTGGCGGTGTTGTTGCCCTCGACCTGGTGGCCGGCGGTGGCGGCGCCCCAGTAGAAGCCGTCGGGGAATGCGTATGTCGGGGAGGTCATGGTGTCGGACTCCTTTGTCGGTTGAGTAAATGCGGTGATTGTCGGTGAGGCTGGGACCTACTTGATGCCGGTCATGGCGACGCCCTGGATGAAGTAGCGCTGCAGGAAGACGAACAGGAGCAGGATCGGGGTGATGACCAGCACGGCGCCGGCGAGCAGGACGCTGTAGTTCGTCGCGTTCTGTCCGGTGGAGTACAGGGACAGGGCCACGGGCAGGGTGTACATCTCCTCGGATTGCGCGGAGACCAACGGCCACAGGAAGTTGTTCCAGCTGGACAGGAACGTGAGGATGGACAGGGTGGCCAGGGCCGGGCCGCACTGCGGCAGGATGATCTGGAAGAAGATGCGCAGTTCGCCGGCGCCGTCCATGCGGGCGGCCTCCATGAGCGCGTCCGGGATGCCTCCGATGAACTGGCGCATGAGGAACACGCCGATGGGCTGGCACAGGAACGGCAGGATCAGGGCCGCGTAGGTGTTGGACAGGTGCAGGTTCGAGATGATCACGAACAGCGGCACGAACGTCGCCACGCTCGGCACCATCAGGGTGACCATGACCGCGCCGAACAGGATGTTCTTGCCGGCGAAGTCCATCTTGGCCAGCGCGTAGCCGACCATCGAGCAGAACACGATGTTGCCGAGCACGGTGATCACGGCGACCACGAGGCTGTTGGTGAAGAACGAGCCGAAGTTCAGCTGGGTGAACCATTGCGTGAAGTTCGCGAGGGTGGCGTGCTCGGGCAGCAGCTTCGGCGTTTTGGCGAGGATCTCGCGCTGGGTCTTGAGCGAGCCGAGAGCCATCCACAGGAACGGGAAGATCCAGACCACGCCGATCAGCGCGAGGATGATGTAGGAGATGCCGCGGCCCTTGATGAACCTTTGGCCGAGGGAGAGCTTGTTGTCCGGGATGATCGCGGACTGCGTCGTTGCGCTCATGTCATGTCTCTTTTCAGTCGTGTCGTTTCGGGTCAGTCGTCGGAGCGCAGGATGCGGAACTGCAGCACGCTCACCAGCGCGATGATGACGAACAGCACCCAGCTGGCGGCGGAGGCGATGCCGTACTGGCCGAATCCGAACTTCTGGTAGACGTAGTATGCGGCGGACAGGGTCGAGTCGAGCGGGCCGCCCTGGGTCATGACGAAGGCCTCCTCGAAGAACTGCAGGTATGCGACGGACAGCAGGACCGCGCCGAGCAGCAGGGTCGGCTTGAGCAGGGGCAGGATGATGGAGCGGAATGTGCGCCACTTGCTTGCGCCGTCGATCGCGGCGGCTTCCTTGAGTTCCTCGGGGACGCCTTGCAGGCCGGCGAGGAAGATGATCATCAGGGTGCCCATGTTGCGCCAGATCGTCATGACCATCAGTGCGGGCAGGGCGTAGTGCGTGTCGTGCAGCCAGTCGGGTCCCTGGATGCCGACGAGGGCGAGCAGCGAGTTGAGCAGGCCGTCCGATTGCAGGATGTAGCGCCAGACCACGGAGACCGCGACGACGCTGGCCACGACCGGGGCGTAGAACAGCGCGCGGAAGAACGCGTTGAGGTGCTGGGATCCGCGGTTGAGCGCGACCGCGAACGCGAGGGCGATGATCATGGTGATCGGCAGGCCGATGACCACGAAGATGGCAGTGACGAGCAGCGCGTGCAGGAACCGGGAGTCGGAGAACAGCGCGACGTACTGGTCGAGTCCCACGAAGTTGACGTTGAACGGGGTGCGGAGGTCGCGGGAGGTGATGTCGGTGAAGGACATCGCCGCGGAGGAGATAAGGGGAATCAGCATGAAGACGCAGAAGATGATCGCGAACGGCAGTGCGAATCCCCATGCCAGTATTGTCCGACGGCGGCGGAGGGCGCTGCCCGAACCCTTCGTCTTGCCTGATGTGCGCTTGGCCATGTGCTTATACCAGATTTCCGTTTGATGCGATTGGCCGGCCTGTTGGCCGGCCAATCGGTTCGTCATTTGTTATTTACCGTGTGCGGACAGGGCGCTCACTCGCCGATGCCGATGGAGTCGGCCTCGGACTGGAGGCTCTTGAGGCCATCGGCAACGCTGGTCTGGCCCTTGGCAATCTGCTCGAAAGCACGATCAGCCGCTGAGGAGAATTGTGCCCAAGTGGTGAATGCCGGGACGCCCTGGGCGTGCTTGAGCTGGTCGCCGAAAGCGGTGAGGGTCTTGCTGGCGGTCAGCGCGTCATTGCTCCAGGTCTTCTGGGCGGCCGGAAGATCGGAGGAAACGGTGTACCACTTGGCCTGCACGTCAGGCTGGCTGGCCCACCGGATGAACTTCCATGCGGCGTCCTTGTTCTTGGCCTCACTGAAGGTGACGAGACCGGAGCCGCCGAGGTAGGAGGTGCCCATGTCGGAGGAGGAATCCATGGCAGGCAGGGTGACGGTGGCGTACTTGTCCTTGATGTCGTTGCCGCCCAGCTCCTCGATCTGGCTCACGGCGGTCGGGCCTTCGAGCATCATCGGGGTGGTGCCGGCCACGAAGTCGGCGATGTTGGCGCCGGGATTGACATCGGCATTCACATCGGCGATGCCGTCCTTGTAGTAGCCGGTGACGTAGTCGAGCGCCCTGTTCATCGCGTCGGAGTCAATCGTCCACTTGCTTTCATTGCTGTCGGTCAGCGAGGCTCCGGCAGAGTACGCAAAGGGAAGAATTCCTCCGAAGCAGTCGGTGCCGGAAGCATTGATGCGCATGCCGTAGTCGACGCCGGAGACCTTCTGCATGGCCTCGGCCATGGTCTTGAGCTCGTCCCAGGTCTTCGGGGCCTCGGTGATACCGGCCTTCTCGGCGATGTCAGTGCGGTAGTAGAGCACGCGGGTATCGACGTACCACGGCACGCCGAGCTGCTTGCCGCCGACCTTGTAGTTCTCTACCGGCCCTTCAAAGAAGACGCTTAAATCAAGATTGCTTGGCACCTCGGAGAACGCATTAGAGAAATCGGCCATGAAAGTGTTGCCCATCTGCGCGACGTCCGGCACCTCGCCGGTCGCGATCGCGGTCTGCAGCTTGTCGTGCGCGGAGGCCCACGGGATGGCGGTGACCTTGACCTTGACGTCCGGGTTCTCGGACTCGAAGTCCTTGACGAAGTCGCCGAGCAGGTCGCCCTCATTGCCCATGGCCCAGATGGTCAGTTCACCGGAGGCCTTGTTGGAATCGATGGTGGTCACATCATCGCCGCCGGCGTTGGCGGTGTTGGTGCGGCCACAGCCGGCCATGCCCGCAAGCATCGCGACGCTGGCGACGACGGCGGTGGCGGCCTTGAACATACTACGCTTCATTTTTTTGCTCCTCCTTGAACCTTTTCCTTTGCAATCCAAGGGTTTAACCGCTTAGATTGTGATTATTATTTAAGCGCTTAGATTTTGGTCTGTCAAATCACGAACGGGTTCGACACGCCGTCTGGGTAGAAGATCCTACGACATCTGTCCTCGGCATCGCGGAAAACGGGAATGGGCATCATCAACAGCCCATTGGTCGACGATGCCCATTCCAGGTCATATTGTCTCAATCCCGAGCATGCTCAACAGCCGCAGCTGTTGCGTACTACCAGCCGTACCGGTAAGTGGTACTGCTCCGACTCCTTCCATGGCTCTCCCGCCCGCTCGTCCAATAAACGAGCTGCGAGCTGCCCCATCGCACCCATCGGCTGACGCACCGTGGTGAGCGCCGGATCCAGCATCCGCCCCGCGAGAATCCCGTCGAAGCCGGTCACCAGCACGTCCTGCGGCACGCGTACGCCGGCGTCCCGCAGGACGGCCAGCACCTCGAACGCGGTCTGGTCGGTCGCGCATACCAAGGCCTGCGGCAGACGACCCATATCAATCGTCTCGCACAATGTCACGAAATGCTCATGCGTGCCCGCCGTGCTGTCATCCAACGGCCGCTCCGGAACTCTCAATCCTCGGGTCTTCAGCCGCGAACGCATCGCCGCGAATCTTTGCCGGCCATCGTAATTGCCCATGCTGCCGACGAACTGGATGTCATGCACCCCATGCACATCCACAAGATGGTCAATCAGCAGGTTGACGCCGCGCACGTTGTCGCAGGTGATGTACGCTGCGGGATCGGTGCCCGCCCCCTCGCTGAGCCGCACAATCGGGATGCTGCGGCACAACGACGTGAGCGGCAGCGTGTCGGTGAACTTGTTCGGGAAGACCGCCAACCCATCCACCCTCCCGGCCACGTCGGTGATTCCCGCGCCGTCATCCCGTCGGACCGCGGTCCCCAGCAGCACGGCACGGTTACGGCGACGACATTCCAACTCGAAACCACGCTGTACCTCGTCAACGTAGAGCGGATACGACAGCACGCTCGGACAGTCGAATTCCTCGTCGGCCATATCAGCAATGGCGCTCTCGTCGTCTTCGTCGTCATCGCCGATCGGACGTTCAATGAGCATGTCGAACGAGTACAGGCCAAGCACGCCGGTTTGTCCGCGCGCCAGACCGCGGGCATTGGCGCTGGGCACATAGTCGAGCATTTTTGCGGCCGCGAGCACCCGTTCACGTGTCTCGGGCTTGACCTTGTCCGGCCGACGGAAGGTAAACGAAACCGTGGCGGTGGATACCCCCGCCTCTTTTGCCACGTCATACACCGTCGTCCTACGCATGGTGACCACTTTAGCCGGTTCCACGTCGTGCGACACCGGGAATGCCCAACAGCAGTACATCCGCGACGGCGTGACCGCCGGTTCCGTCTCCCAGAACCCCTATCAGATTGGATGCAAGACCGTCGAAGCGGCAGCCAAAGCCTCAAAGGTGTAAAGGTCTAGAAGTTCGTCGACTCCGGCTGCTTCTGGTACGACGCCAATAACATCGACGACGCCGACGTGCAGCAGGCTATGTACGACTGATCACTTCAACTCGATGTTTGAATTTGTCTTTCACAAGGAAGACTCAGTCCAAGCAAATCATCGAGTAGGATGACGAGGCATGAATCAAGAGTTTCTTATACCAAAAATATCTTTTGCCGATTTCTGCAATCTCGTTTTCCAATAGGTTTACCGGTGTTTCAATTGCAGATGATTGCAAATCCATACATCCGCATTGTGCGTCTTGGTTTACCCATGCATACCGGGTTCTAACTAACTCCGCGCGAGGAAAACACACAAGTATCATGTCGCCCGCAAGAACATAAGAACATCTCGGCAAAGGCGAAAAGATGAGGAAACACACTGCAGCTGCTAACGGCTGTGCCTCAACTTTGTCGCTTTCAGCTTGCGGCGAGCGTGCGTAAACAGCTCATCCTGCACCTCTGACGGCGGGATCACGTAGCAAGGCGGCACACCAATTGGTCCGAAAAAACGAAAACTGGGAAGACCTTAGCGATTAAAGCGATTAAAGGCCTCCCTAGTACCAAATGGCAGTTAGTCGACGGCTCTGTTTGGAAGTTCGTCACAGAGGAAGACCCCGATAATCCTGTTGGCAAGCCTCATCGTTCCCGTCGCTGCAGTTCGTCATCTATACCTCATCCTCTGCTGTAGATGAAGCATACTCGCATACGTGTAAGAGGATAATCAGCTAAAGCCACAGGGCGGCAATACCAAATTATTTAAGACAATTTTAATTTCAATGTTAGTACGCACGATACTTTGTGCAATATTTACCGATGGCGCGACGTGAATCGTGCCCCCCGTCAAGCCAACCAGCTCGGCAAAACCTCAATTACTCTAGAATGTACCGCCAAATCCGACTGCGATAAGACAATCGTTAATCATCGCGCTCGGGAAGGTAGCATTTTGAATCCGGCGGTGACAACCGCAGCATTTAAGGGGCATATTTCATCGAATCAGCAAATACGCCTGATATAAGCCAAATACAGACGAAGCGCCAATCATTACTCAAAACAGTGAAAATAATGGATGCCTGTTGTATCATGTACGCCTCATACATGGTCTCCTCTGCGATTGGTAACAACTCGTTTTTCCTAGAGAAACTCCGACAGCAAACATCACCTTACATGGCTCAAATACCTATTTCAGGCACATTTGAAAGATTGACAATATCAAGAATTACAGCAATTATTTTTTACTCCTCGGATTTATTCTTTTTACCATTAGAGAAACAACTATTACTGTTGATTCCCTCTGAGCAGATATAAGAATCTAAGATAGTGTCGTCTTGTCGAAAAAGCAGGACGACACTATCCTACGATTTCGACTGTCTGGCCATAATGGCTATTCCCCGTTCTGCCGGCATGGGAACAGCGACTTCGCCTTTTACATGCGTAAGTACGGTGAATCGGGTCATGTTCCACACGTCGATTACCTCAATGTCATACCAGTGGTCCTCCGGAAGGTCGATGACCGCATGCCGACAGTACTGATGACCGTAATAGACAAGCAACATTTCGGATTCGCAATGACCTTGGCATGGCATGTTGTCGATTGCCCATTGAATTCTACCTGTGCTATCAAACCTTGATACAAGTTGTTCAACAAGTTTGTTGGAAGATTTCTTGGAGGTAGGGATTGGGCCAGGTTTGATTGTGTTAGGGACGGACTCCATGATCTTCCGGAGAAAAGCAATCCGTCGGGGGCTGTCGCCATGGAGGATTCCTCCTTTTGCCCACCAGATGATTTCATCATCCGATTCGAATGTTTCCCCATGGGAACAATATCCGCCCAAGACAAAAGCCGTCCAGAACCTGTTGACCATTTCGAACGCGGACAGGTTTCCCCAGTTAAAAGGAAGGTCTCCCTCGTAGCCGCATTCGTCGATGATGACAGGTTTACCATATCGCTCAATCAGGCTTTTCACCTTCGCAGGCTGCTTGTCTTGGATACTACAATGTGTGATTTCAGGCCAGGAGGCATCCTGCTCTATGGCGCAGTGGTGATTGCTAAGCAGATGCGAATAAGGGTCATGCTCGGTGATTACCCTTGCGAAGTCATGCCACCATTCGGGTTTGAATGAAGGAATAAGATCGTACTCGTTTGCGAGTGACCACCATACGTTGGGGTATGCTGCAAGCCGTTTGACTGCGTATTCGAGGTATGTTAGGCATTGGTCGTGGTTTAAGGTGGAGTATCCCCATTCTGACTTGTCATATGGGTGGAACAGTATGATGTCGGCTTGTATGCTGAGACTGTTGAGTTTTCTAATTATACTGTCGAGTCTGTCCCAGTATTCAAGGCATGGTTTGTCAATATTGGGGATGCCTTGTTTTGTGAATTCAAAGGGGAATAGGGATGGTTCGTCGTGATTGTAGTCGTACCATTTGGGGAAGATACAGAATCGAACCTTGTTAAATGGGCTGTTTTTCAACGTATTGATTGTCGTTTTGATTCGTTCTTCCGGTTGGCTTGGAAGCGCATAAACGGTGGTTCCCATGGGACGGTATGGTGTTCCGTCTGCATGTTGGAACCGGATACCGTTCGCTCGGACGATTCCGTGCCCCGCCTTTGATGGGGCACAGTTTGTTTCTCCATTTGTGGTGAATAGTCCGGTGGTTTTCCACTGGTAATGTCCCGGTTCCTGAGGCAGGAATCTAATTTGATAGCATCCGTTTCCTGCATAAAAACCTTTGGCACTAACGGTCTCCCCGCTTTCATGAGTGAATTCGGCATTCAACTCGAAATCAGATTCCTTGTCGGATGGTTTCCCTTGGAATTTGAGGATGAAAGTTTCGTTGCATTGCATAGTAATCCTATTCTTTGATGGGGGTGGTTCCTGATTATGTATCAAATAAGGAACCACCCCCATCGTTCGTTTTCAGACAGTCCGAGTTTCCTCGGTCTTCGCGAAGAAACCGCGTTCTCTGCCGTTGATGAATTGATCGTTTACGACGTTGACACAGCTAGTGACCATTGGAGCGTTTGGATCTGCTGTTCCGGCGATCATCACGTCATATGTACCTTGTTCCACTTTCCAGCGCAATCGCTGATCAGTGAATGCGAGTGCGCTGATTGGCAGATGGAATGTGACGGTGGTCATATGGTTGGGTTCTAGGCCGTGAATACGGTAGAAGCCTTGGAGTTCCTTGACAGGACGGGTGATGCTGGCGTATTGGTCTGCTGTATAGAGTTGGACTACTTCGTCTCCAGTAACGGTGCCAGTGTTGGTAACGTCAACGGAGATGGCGATGGTGTCCTCCGGTTGCGGGTTAGTGTTGCTGATTTTGAGATTGGTGTAGCTGAAGGTGGTGTATGACAGGCCATGGCCGAAATGGTATCGGGGCGTGTGGGGCATGTCGACGTAGCCGGGGAAGGCTACGCTTTCGCCTTGATGCCAGGCTGAACCGTTTAAATGGTTGTAATTGAGCGGTACTTGTCCTGCGGTGCGGGCAACGGTGACGGGGAGTCTTCCGGCCGGATTGCTTTTCCCGCATAGTACGCTGGCGATGGCTTCGAATCCGTGCTTGGCTGGAGCCCATGCTTCGAGTATCGCTGACGCATTCTGGTCTGCGGCGTCGCTGGATATCGGCCGTCCTCCGATATGTACGACGACGAACCGGATGTGTTCATCGGCTAGTTTCTGGATGAAGTGTTCCTGCGCTGGCGATAGGTTGATGTCGGTGCTGTCGGCGCCTTCACCTGTGGCGGCGATTGACGATGTGCCGTATTTCCCGCCAACGGTGATGATGGCGATATCGGCGCTACGGGCTGCCGTGAGCGCTTCCTCAAAGCGGGTTTCATCGGTGCCCATGTGATCGTAGCCACGAGCATAGATTATGTGGGTGGCTGGTAGAATCTTGGCAAGTTCGTCCATGAGCGTGTTGGCTGCGGGCCAATGCTTGTGCAGCACGCGGTCGAAGACGTCCGCATCGCATTCCTGGATTTGGGTGCCGGGGATTTTGGGTACGACCCTGTCCTTATTTAAGGTTCCGTTGGCGTCCAAGCCTGCCATGGTGCGGATTGCAGCCTGCTCTCCTTCCTCCATACTGAGATGTGAATAGCCTCCGTACAGGTATCGGGCATTGGCGGCATGCGGGCCGATGACTGCGATGCTGTCAATGCTTGGTTTCATTGGTAGGATGCCATCGTTTTTCAGTAAGGTCATGGATTCAATTGCCGCCTGGCGGGAAACGGATTCGGCTTGTTCGATTCGTTCCTGTGAGGTGAACCGTTCATGTAGTTCAGGCTCATCAAGTGCGAAGGGGTGTTCGAACAGTCCCATGCGGAATTTCGCTTCAAGGATGCGTCTTACTGCCTTGTCGAGAATCGCTTGGTCGGCTTGGCCGTTCCTAAAACGCTCCATGAGTTCCTGGTTGTATCCGCATTCGAACTGGAGTTCCTGGTCCATGCCGGCTTTCATGGCCAGGTATCCTGTATCGGTCATCGTTTCACCGATGTGCTGGACTTTATGAGCGTTTGAGATGGCGCAATAGTCTGAGACGGCGATACCGTCAAAACCCATCTCGTCGCGGAGCAGATCGTTCAGAAGCCGTTCGGATACGGAAGCTGGTTCTCCTTGGATGACGTTATAGCAGGGCATGACGCCATGGAGTCCCTGATTGAAAGCAGCTTGGAATGGTTTGGCGTAGATTTCCCTTAGTTTATGGTCATCCACATCGGCTTCGGCACCGTGTATGCCGCCGACGGACGCATGGAAACCTGTGAAGTGCTTGGCGACTCCTTCCGTTTTGATCCCACTATCATCGGTTTCCTGCAGTCCCTCCAGGAAACCTGTACCCATGGATGCGACCAAGGTCGGATCTTCGCCATATGATTCGGCTTCCCTGCCCATACGCGGGTCATGTGACACGTCCAACACCGGTGCCAGAGTTTCGCTTACGCCGACCATGCGCTCCTCCTGGCCGACCGTACGTCCGATACTTCTTTCCAATTGTGGGTTAAATGATGCGCCACGGGCTATACCGGAGGGGAAACTGGTGGAACCGGGAATATACGCGCCGTACACGCCTTCCATGTGGAAGATTGCCGGAATATGGTGAGGCGACAGGTTCATGACCACCTGTTGCAGAGTTCGCTGCGCGTCGGATACCTGGTCGAGAGTGTCAAGCAGCCTCGCTTGCAGTGCTGAAATCTGCCCGACTCCATAAGGATGCTCCTGGGAGAGTGATTCCCATCCTTCGGTGTTGAAGGTTACCGGCATGAAGCAATTGACCTGCCCCATTTTCTCTTCCAGGCTCATACGAGGAAGCAGATCGTCAGCTCGCTCCTTCGCCGACAATGCCGCGTTCAGGTATTTCGGGTTGCTGGTCTGGTCACTCATAATCCTCTACTCTCCATTCGTCATGCCATTTAATGATTGGAACATCGTCTTCGAACTGAATCGGCAGCCACACGTATTCCGCTTGGGAAGTGTCCAATGTGACGTCTGAATACTCATCCAGCGACGCTCCACCCGGTACTCCGATGTCCTGTTCAATCACTTCTCCGGGTAACGGTGTCCGTTCGAACATGGTTTGGAATCTTTCCGCGTATTCGCTGTACCGCAGGCCCATCCAAGCGGGAGCCCATCGATCTGCCATGGCGATATATAGGTCACGCTTCCCCTGTACCCGGAACACACTGGATATCTGCGAATGATAGGAGGTACGTGTCTTATCATCCGGGTGCGTGTCACCCAGGATAGTGAACGGCCCATGCCAGGTATCCGCGATTGCTGATTGGGATGGGTTCGGCAGGTAACCGGTAGTCCCAGAGGTAATCAGATAATGCTTGCCATGCCGGATGAAATGCGCAGTCGCTTCCCTGGTGAATGGTGGACCGGAATGTTGGAAATGCGTACTATATCGGCCGTTGACATCGGTATAGTCATCCGTCAGTTCGGCGCATATTGTCTCGGTGTGGACGTGTTCGAAATAGTAATAGGCTTTTCCATCATCGCCTACCACCAAATCGAAGTCTCCGGCGTTCATACCGAGAGGCTGCAACCCGGTTCGTACGATCTCATACGGTCCTGTCAGATGGTCGGAAACCAGGATGGTTTCCGTCTGACGTCCGTCATGTTCCATGATTTTCAGCCAGCACACGTATTTCCCCGTCTTGCTGTTGAAGATGATATGAGGCCGATCCATCATGGAAGAAGGGTGCAGAGGGGATCCCGTATCGTCAACGACCGGAGGAATGATCAGTCCGAGATCCTCCCAGTTGTACAAATCGGAAGAACGATAGCATCGCACGCCCCAATGCCAGACGCCGTTGTTCCCATGCGTGCGTTCCTTGTTCTCGCCATACCAGTAGTAGAATCCTCCGTCGTAGATGACGGAACCTCCATGGGCTTGGATTCCATTCCCACTGGTGTCCAGCCAATGCCGTCCTGGGGTGAAAGTTGTTCGTATCATTTGATTGCCTTATTGATCGTGGATTATTTGCCTGTCTCGATAATGCCGTCGATTCTGGTCTGCCAATGATGGATGCCTTGTTCAACCTTCCGGCATGTGCCGTCCGCAAGATGGACTTGTGCCTGGACACCTTCCGGGATGGAGACATCCATGTCAACGAGTTCTCCTTCCCTATGCCATGACACCATGATGCGACCATAGGCACTGTCGTGATAGGTTTTCGCATACTGCAGGTCTGCGAAGTACGTCGGCCGTACTTCAACCTGCTGCCATCCCGGTGCCGTTGAGCGCAAACCGGCCAGGTGGTGAATCATCCATTCCGCCACTGCACCCAGCGCGTAATGGTTGAAGCTGGTCATCTCCCCCGGATTAATGGACCCGTCGGGGAGCATGGAATCCCAACGTTCCCATATCGTCGTGGCTCCCATCGTGACCGGATACAGCCAAGACGGGCATTCCTCCTGAGTCAGCAGCTTCCACGCATCCTGCATATGCCCGGTCATGGTCAGAGCGTCGCAGATAATCGGGGTTCCCACGAATCCTGTGGCGATATGCCATCCGTCTTCTCGAACGAGATCGCTCAACCGTTTTCCGGCCAGCTTGATCAGATAATCGTTTTCCAGCAGCCCCCATTTGATGGCGAGGGCGTACACGGTTTGAGCGTCGGATACGATGGTTCCGTCCGGGGAGACGAAAGCGTTCCTGAACGCTTGCCTGATGCTTGCTGCCAGACGGCTGTAATGCGATGCCCGATGATTGTCTCCGATGACATATAAGGCTTGGGAAACGATTTCAGTACACCTGGCAAAACAACCGGTTGCCACCACGTCCGGATTGGCTTTGGCCGCATCAGGCTGGTCAGGGGGAGCAGTCGGATCAAGCCAGTCACCGAATTGGAATCCTCCACGCCAAAGGTGGGAGTCTCCAGCCAGATTATCCATGCAGTCAACCCATGCGATCATGCTGTTAATCTGACGTCGGAGCATCTCCGTGTCACCTGTGGCCTGGTACACATTCCACGGGACGATGACCGCGGCGTCACCCCACGCGCAGGCCGGCGGGTCTATCTCACCCGCATCCGGTTCGGGAATCACATGCGGGACTCCCCCATCGGGATATTGTTCCGCGGCCAAATCCTTAAGCCATGATTCCAAGAGCCCGGACACATTGAACAGGTAGAGGGCGGTAGGACTGAACACCTGGATGTCACCTGTCCATCCCAGACGTTCATCACGCTGTGGGCAGTCCGTCGGAATGTCCACGAAATTGGATCGGGTGCCCCAGACCACGTTTTCGAACAGCCTGTTCAACCGTTCATCAGAACAGGAAAAACCACCGATGCGACGCATTCCTGTCCCGGCCAAGACCATGCAGATGTCTTTCGGATGAAGATCTTTCACGCCGTCGACTTGGGCGTACCTGAACCCGTGCAAGGTGAATTCCGGCTCCAATGTCTGTTCGTTCTTCCCGTCAATCACGTACTCATCCACGGCTTTGGCCGAGCGTAACGGTCGTACGCCTAGTTCGCCATGTTCCAAGACTTCCGCATGATGGACCGTGACCCTTGATCCTTCGGGAATCTCTCGAACGGCCAATCGCACCCATCCCACCGCATTCTGTCCGAAATCAACCAGCAGTTTCCCCGATGGGGATCGCCAGATTTTCTGAGCGGACAGACTGCCGGTTGGGATAATCGGAGGACCATCCGGGGCAACCAGTTCCCCTGTTGCTTTGTCTACGATTTCCACACCGCATGCGGGATTCTCGTTCACCCGCAGCAGCTTTTCGCGAATGGTCAGACCCGATGCCGATGGCGGGCAGTCCCGCAGGTCAATCGTCGACCCGTGGTACAGCGAATTGGTTTTCAGGGCGCTATTCCGGACCGACCAGGATTCATCGGAGTTGATGACCAATCCGGATCCATCGGAGAACTCAACTTCCAACTGCGCGCACAAGGCCAGTCGATCCCCGTAGAACGCGCGTCGTTTCTCCCATTTCAGATGTCCTCTCCACCATCCGTCACCAAGAAGAACCGTTAAATCGTTCGAGCCCTCATAAAGGGCGTCAGTCACATCGAACGTGCGGTAACGTAGACGATGCCGATACGAGGTCCAACCTGGATCCAGCACGGATTCGACTACGGTTTTCCCATTTACGGCGGCATCAAAAACGCCATGAGCTGTCATATAGAGTCGAGCGGCAACCGGTTCGCCCGGCAACTCGAACTCTTTGCTGAACAATGGCGCAGGGCAGTCCATTGCACCGACGTTTGTGGCTTTCTCCGGGGCGATGAATCGGGATGTCCAATCTTCAGGGTTCAGAAGCCCTGCTTCCACTGTGACTGGGTCACTCCAGAGCGTCCACTGCTTGTCTGCGGCATCGAACGCTCTGACTTGCACTGTAACCTTGTCTCGGCTTTGCAGGGGAGTAGATGGCCATTCAGTCAGAACCTGATTCGAAGTATCATATCGTTTCGTCGACGTCACCCCGTCACGGCTCGTCTTCACCTCGTAGGAGGACTGTTTGAATCCATCATTGGATTCGATTCGCCACGACAGGCGAGGGCATTCCTCTCCGATACCCAACACGCAGGGAGAGGGATCCCAATGTTCGAGGGAAACATCCCGAACCATCGGCGGCACACTATTGATAGTCATCGTTGACTTCTTTCATGTCATGCTTTAACTCGGCCAGGTAGCGCAGCCGTTCCTCGCGTCGTTGACGCTGAAGTTTCGGGTTGGCTATAGGCGCGGCCATCTGCAGTTTCTTCGTATAGGGGTCTCGCGGGTGTTCTGCTATCTGCTTCGCGGCGCCGAGTTCCACTATTCGTCCTTTGTAGAGGACAGCCGTCCTGTCGCTGATGGCGTTGACAACTCCCAGATCATGGCTGATGAATAGGTAAGAGACGTTCGTGCGCTGTTGAATCTCCTTGAGCAACCCCAGCACTTTCGCCTGCGTTGTCACATCCAATGCGCTGGTCGGCTCATCGCAGATAATCACCGACGGGTTCAAAGCCAATGCTCGAGCTATGGCTATACGTTGTCGTTGTCCTCCGGAAAACTCTCGTGGATACCTGTCCATCGCATCGGTGGGCAACCCGACCGAAGTCAACAATTCCGCAATCCGGTCCCGACTCTCCGTAACCCCTGCGACGGATAACGGTTCCGAAAGGATGTCTCCGACTTTCATGGCCGGATTCAACGAGCCATAGGGATTTTGGAATACGACTTGTATGTCCTGGGCTATGCCTCTACGTTCACGGCGGGAAAGGTTGCTGATCGGTTTGCCTTGATAGCAGACTTCCCCTTCGCTTACTGGAGCCAGACCTAGAATAGCTCGGGCGATCGTGGTTTTCCCGGATCCGGATTCGCCCACCAGGCTCAGCGTCTTCCCTGCGAACAAATCAAAAGATACTCCGTGGATAATCTCGGTCTGTCTGCCTCGTTTACCAGGGAAACGAACCACTAAACCGTCAACCGTCAGAATCGGTTCACTCATCTCCGGCCTCCTTCAGCTCCACACTCATCGCGGACGAAAGCAATGTCTTCGTATATTCGTTCTTGGGAGAGTCAAACAAATCATCTATCGGCCCCTGCTCGACGATTCGTCCGTCTTTCATCACACTCACGTAATCGCACAGGTCCGCCACCACGCCGAGATTGTGCGTCACCAGAATCATGGCAAGACCACGCTCACGGCTGAGAGCCCGCAGGATGTCCAAGACCTCTGCCTGCACGGTCACATCAAGGGCGGTTGTCGGCTCGTCGGCGATGATAATGTCAGGATCTCCAGCCAATGCGCCGCAGATCAGCACTCGTTGAGCCATGCCACCTGAAATCTCGAACGGATACAAGTTCATGACATCATCCACCCGGTCGATGCCGACGTCTGTGAGCAGTTGTCGTGCCCTACGGTCCGCCTGTTCGTGTGTCAAGTCTGTGACCGCACGAATGCCTTCGATGAGTTGATGACCGATGGTGTAGGACGGGTCGAGATTGCTCATAGGTTCCTGCGGAACATAACCGATGCGTTTGCCACGAATCCGTCTCAAGGCCTTCTGATCATGCAGCAGATCCTTGCCGTTCACCATAACATGGCCACCGAGTTGAATCGCTTCCTTAGGAAGGATTCCTAAGGCCGAGAACACGACCTGGGATTTTCCGGACCCGGATTCACCGACCAGACCATGGATTTCACCACGGCGAATATTCAAGGAAACACCGTGAAGAATCTCATTCAGATCACCGTTCGCGGTCGGGTAACCCATATGCAGATCCTGGATGGACATCACCACGTCATCGTCAACCGGCAGAGCGGGAGTCGCTTCAAGCTGCGACATGTCCACTGGCTTGCTGGATGCGGTGCCGGTATTCCATACTTTGTGCAACGCTTTGCGTATACCCCTGCGGGAAAGCACCTTCGATCGCGCGCTTGACTGCAAGATGTCGCTGAGCGAATTGCCCAACAGCACGAAACACAGAATCGTCACACTGACAAGAATCGCCGGAGCGAAAATCACGCCGGGATTGTTGTAGATGGAGTTGAACGAATCCTGAAGGACAATACCCCAGGAAGAGCTTGCAGGATCACCAAGACCAAGGAACGACAGTCCAGCTTCGGTTCCGATACCTGAAGCCATGACGAACGAGCATTGGATAATCACAGGGGCTCGGACGGACCAAAGGACATGACGTCCGATGATACGCCAGTCGGATAGGCCAACCACTCGTGCCGCATCCACGTAGAGCTCGTTTCTGACTCCGATGACGACCGATCTGACAAGCCTGTAGAACGATGGGGCTGTCAGGACACCAAAGACCGCCATCATGGCTATGATGTTCGGACCAGTGAGCGCATAGAGAGCAATCAGCAGAACGATACTGGGCATCGACATGAGATTGTCAGAAATAAAATCTGCGACGGTTTCGAACCAGCCTCGATAAAAACCGGCAATCAAACCGGATACCACGCCAAGTGTAATCGACACGATGCTGACGACCAGTACCGCAATCAACGTTTGGCGCGAACCCCAGATCAGACGCGAGAGGATATCACGGCCACCACGATCAGCTCCCAGAAAGTGTCCTGGAGAGAACGGCTTCGCATTCGTCGCCATCAGGTCACTGGCGTTGGGATCCAAGGGGGAAATGACAGGCGCAAGAAGCGCAACTGCCAGCACTACAGCCAACCAGGCGAGACACAAGACTGATTGCGGGTTCCTCAGAAGTTTACCGAAAGTGGTGTCCCTGAATCGTCGCATAGGAAGCGGATCCTCAGCGGAGGATGAATACTGCCGGGTATTGACCTTGCTCATTGGTTCTTCCTTGCTTTCGGGTTCAATGCGGCGATTAGAAGATCCGCAACGAAATTTACCACCACGACGACGACCACGGTCACAGCCACCGTTCCCATGACCATCGGCACGTCACTTGTTTGAGCTGACACATTGCCCAATTGACCGTAACCAGGCAAGGCAAACACCTGTTCGATGAACACCGCGCCTCCCAGCAGATTGAATACGGTCAGGCTCACCACCGTCATGCCGGGTGCTGCGGCATTACGAAGCACGTGGCGAAATATCACATTGGCCTCACTCAATCCGCGCGCCCGTAAGGTACGAACGTAATCCTGACCGAGGGTATCCAGCATGGCCGTTCGGAACTGCTGTGCCGCAGATGCGACACCGCCGACCAGCAGGGTGAGCACTGGCAGCGTAATCGTGGCAGCCCATTGGCTTATGCTCACTGCCGGGGAAACATACCCGGTTGGCGGCAGGATCTTCATCCAAATCGCGAAGAAGAATACAAGCGCAATGGCCACAATGAAGGACGGGATAGCGTTGCCCAGAACCGACAGCGTCTGCACAACACGATCAGCAACGCCACCTCTGACCGAAGCAAGAACGCCGAGCAGGACGCTGATCACAGCGGCCAACAGCAAGGAGGGGATGACGATGGAAAAGGTTACTGGGACACGCTGCATCAGGGCTTCATTTACCTTCTGCCCCGTATAGAACGATCTTCCCAGATCACCGTGAAGCGCATTCGTCAGCCATTCACCGTATTGGACGAACAGAGGCCGATCCAAGCCGAGTTCGGAAACCTTGGTAGCGATAGCCTCGGGAGTTGCCTTGACACCCAGGACACTATGCGCGATAGCTTCTCCATTGCCATACATGAGTGCGAACACGATGAATGTGACGCACAGCGACACGGCGCAGTAACGGACGAATTTTCGTATTAGTGTACCTACCATGTTCATCCCCTCCACTATGGGTTAGTTCTTCTGGAAGTCCCTCAGCTTCGGCGCCAGCGCCTCAACATCGGATTGTGTGGGAATGGAAACTGACTTCGAATGGGCATAGAAGTTACCGGTGTACGCCATGGGCGCGAACCACGCCTGGTCGATGACATACTGGTTGATTTCCTGGAGAAGCTTCTTGGCGGTCGCATCATCGGCCGTGGCAAGTTCTTTCCAACGAGAATCCACGTAATCATCCTTCTGATGTTCGAGATTCCAATAGCCGGAGGAATCCATTTCAACCTGGACCTGCTGCTTCGCGTTTCCAAGATTGCCAAGACGCCAAAAGACCACGGGGTACGTTCCACTGAGCAGATCTGAAATAGCGTTCGCTCCGCTCAACGGAACCTGCTTGACGGTAATGTTAATCTTCGCCAACTGCTGCACGACATATGGAATCAATTCCTCGAGACCCTGGCCCGTCATAGTGGGAAGTTCAATCTCGAACCCGTCCTCGTATCCGGCTTCCTTCATGAGCTTCTGAGCCTTCTCCACGTTGAACGGATACGGGTCCTTAAGATTCTCGATATAGGCGGCGGTACCTTTACGGAACACCTGTGCCGTCGGCTCGCCATATCCGCCGAACAAGGATTTGACCATAGCTTCCTTATCGAAAACCATGTTGATGGCCTGACGGACTCGTACATCGCCTAGAGCGGGAATCTTCTCTCCCAAATGATCAGTGAGCAACAGTCTGGTGGTGATTCCTTCGAATTGCTCTACCTTCGCGCCAAACCCCTCGACCTGCTTGATATCGCTCATATTGATAAGGGTGCCGTCAATCTGTCCCGCCTGCAGTGCGGAAATCGCCGCGGTCGAGTCTTCGATGACTTTGATTTCGAGATTCTCGTAGGGATAAAGGTCGGAGTTCCAATAGTCCTTATTCTTGGTGAATGTGTATACGGAACCTCGAGTGGTCTTTCCGGAATCCAGCACATAAGGCCCCGTGCCAATCGGGGTGTCGTTGACCTGTCCCGAATCAAGAAGCTCAGTGGAGCTGATTGCGACGTTGCAGATTTTTGATTCGATGACCGGCTGCGAATCCGGCCAATTGATTCTTACTGTCAGATCATCAGGGGTATCAATGGTCATACCTTCATAATCGCCAGTGGAACTGCTGTGCGTGGCGTAATACTTAAAGGACGACTTGACGTCTTCGGAAGTGAATTCGGATCCATCGGAGAATTTCACTCCAGAACGGAGATGAGCGGTGAAGCTCTTCCTGTCTTCGCTGATTTCCCAAGTCTTCGCAAGGCCTTCTACAGGTTCCCCTTGCGCATTGCAGAACACAAGCTTGTCCCAGATGGCTTCACCGGCCCATCCTTGGAAGCCCGGCTGGATGCTGGGATCCCATCCTTGGATGTCGGAGTTCATTCCGAGCACCAACGTGTTTTTGTCCCCTGCCGCTGCAGATGATCCAGCAGTGGAACTTGAGCATGCTCCCAATGAGATTACCAGTGATGCGCAGACCAGGCCTGCTGAAATCCTGCGGATGGTCGGACCGTCCATGACTTGCTCCTTGTTTCCGGCGTTTCTGCCGGTTTCCCTATTCTTCGTTGAATATGTGATTCGTCGTTTTACTTCGAATCGGTACCACCAACAATCATTGTTGGATTATGTGTATTGTTCTACACGATAAGACCTTGGGACTGTATTGTCAATTCCTTTTCGGCATGTTGCCGGTATTAAAAGTCTCTTACTCGAGAAACATTGGATTTCCAGCTTTTCGCATATAGGTCTTATGCAAAGTCACTCTCGGTCATTTATCTCGGAGAGGTAATGAGATAACTGGAATTGTGTATAATAAAATTATGACAGTCAAAGATGAATGTAGAACAATATACACAAAAGCAACCATCAAAGATGTCGCCAAAGACGCCGGCGTCTCCGTAGCCGCAGTCTCCAAAGTCCTCAGGAATGCATACGGAGTCAGCGAAGAAATGCGCCAAAAAGTGAATTCGTCCGTCGAACGCCTCAACTATCGACCAAGGACAGCAGCCCGCTCCATGAGAGGGAAATCCTATACGGTCGGCGTAGCCATGCCGGAATTGTCTTCCCCGTTCCCTCCACAGATTGCGGACGAGATAGATCGCTTTTTTAAGCAGACACCTTACAGAGTCATCGTAACCATATGTGGCACCGACAATGACGAAGGGGTCCGCTCAATCGAGTCGTTGATTGACAGGCAAATCGATGGCATCATCCTCATCTCCCCGTGGCTGGACGCCGATTGGCTGGAACAATTAGGCCAGCAAATCCCAATGGTGCTTATGGCCAGGAATGGGGTGGGCCAGCATTTCGACACGGTTACCGACAACTCGTTCGAAGGTGCCATGGCAATGGTCGACTACCTTGTTACCCTCGGCCATCGCAATATCGCCTATACATCCATGCCTGACGGCGGGTTTTCCCCTCCGTTCACCTTGTCCCACACCACCCGACAGTCGGGATATGAGAGCGCCATGCTCATGCACGGCCTGACACCGAGAGTAGTTGTTACGACGTATAGCGAACAAGGCGGTTATGACGCCGCAGCACAGCTGCTTGATTCCGACAATCCGCCCACTGCGATTTTCGCCGGCTCCGATATAGCCGCTTTTGGCGTAATGCGAGCCGCATATGATCGTCATCTGGATATTCCGTATGATCTTACAGTTACGGGGTATGACAACGTTTTTGCTTCTGGTCTGCACGGCATCGATTTGACCACAATCAATGAGGCGGATAGTGGAATGGGGACAAAGGCGGCGCAAATGCTACTCAGCCGAATGAACGGTAGAACGGATCCTGTATGTCAGATTGAATCGCCGTCTCTGATAATAAGAAGGACTAGTGCGCCACCAAAAACACCTAAACGCAATAACAGCTGATTTTCCAATGTTGTCTATTCTCAGCGGATAGTTGACGCATGTCTCGGAGGCATGGTTGACGGTATCTCCTGAGACATGGTTGACGAGTGCCTCGGGGGGGGCATGGTTTACATGTCGGCGCCTGTTAACTGGTGTATCCATACAAGGACAACAACCGACGACCCGTCAACCATGCCTCCGAGACATGCGTCAACTATCCGCTGAGAATAGATATAATCTGATCTGAATCGGCCATATACCGAACGTGCTCTCGGTGACGCAATCATGAAGGCCCACAACGGTCGTCTGCTCACCTCGCGCATCTTCGACTGGAAACGCGTGCGCGCCGTCGAAATCACGCGTGCCGCAGAAGGCTCGAAACCACCGAGGCTTATATGGCCGACAGCGAACACATCGGTCACCTGCCGGTCCATGTCGCCGAGCGGGATCGCGCCCTGCGCGTGCTCGTGCCGCCCGCGGTCGCACGCGTGCGCGCCGAGGACGATGACAGCCGCACGCTCGCCGCAATCGAACGAGATGACGCGATCCGGTCACCGGCGAGTTCCTTGCGTAACGTCAGAACCGGTAGTACCGCCGCGCGTTCGCAACAAACATCGCGTTGCGTTCGACCGCACTCAGCGTCTCGACGCAGCGTGCGAAGCCGTGGATGATGTCCGCGTATGTGCCGTGCAACTTGTCGACGGGGAAGTTCGACGCGAACATCGTGCGGTTCACACCGAACGAGTCGAGGACTGTGTACACGGCCGGCTTGATGCTTTCCAGCGTCCAGCGATGGTCCATCGACACAAGTCCGGATATTTTGACCACGCAGTTGCCGCGCTTGCCGAGCTCGCGCAGCCCGTCGCGCCACAACTTCCAGCCGGCGAAGTCGCGGTCGGCCCACATGCCCGCGTGATTGAGAATGAACAGCGTGTCCGAATGCGCGTCAATCACTTCGCACGCGCGGCTAAACTGCGTCGGGTAGAGCTGCATGTCGAAGCTCATGCCGTACTTGCCGAGCAGAGCCAGTCCGGCAAGCCACTGTGGGTCGTCCATGTACGGTTTGTCGACGTAGTGATACAGCGGATGCGTGTGCATGTTGAGATTCTGACGGAAACCGCGCACGTTCGCATACGCGGCCTCGCGCTCGAGCGTCGCTTCGATGTCAGGCGAGCTCAGATCGCCGCCGGCGACAATCATGATCGGACAGTCGGATTCGTCGCTCATACGCTGCACGGCATCGACTTCAGCAACCGGATCGGCTGCATTCGCCTGCACATGCACCGCACCAACGAGTTCAATCGGCGTGCCGTCGGTTTCCGCGCGCAGATCATCGGCCAGATAGTCGCCCGCGTCGAACAGCGGATCCCACGGGCCTTCGAACGTGAGCGCCTTCGAACGGTTGAACCACGGGTACAGCGTGGTGCGCATCAGGTGAACGTGCGTGTCGATGAACGGCCTTGGCTCGCTACGTTGCGCGTCGGTTTCCGGGATGATAGTGGTCAGTCGGTCGATGACGATTTCGCTCATGCTGTCTCCTTTGACAGTGGTGTGTGATGACGGTGTGATGAAGATAACGATGGCTGATGGACAGCGGGCGAAACTGCACCAACCATGTGCGTAGTCTCGCCAACTAGCACTTTGCCGGATTTAATGTGACAGGTTCTGACTACCCCTCAGTCACTGCGTGACAGCTCGTCCTGCAATTACGGTCGGGGCTTGTGCTCCACGCCGTTGCTTGCTCGCCTGTCGGGCTCGTACGTTGCCTGCAAACAAGCTCCGCTTCTTGCAGGCAACGTCCTAGCAAAGGGAGCCGAGACTAAGGAATGCGGCAGTTAAAATCTGACACAATGTGCCGCTGTGGCGGCGAATCAGAGCACGGAACGGGTGTCGTTCTCGTACGAGTTGCGGCCCTGGCCGGTCGCAGCCGTGGTGCCGCCGTCGACTGGCACCACGAGGCCGGTCAGGTATGAGGCGTCGTCGGAGGCGAGGAACAGCGCGATGCCGGCGCAGTCTTCGGCGCGTCCTGTGCGGCCGAGCGCCACGCGGTCGGTGTACGGCTTGACACGCTCCGGGTCGGTCCACACCTCCTTGTTGATGTCGGTCTGGATGAATCCGGGCGCGAATGCGTTCACGCGTACGCCCTTGGCACCGTAATCGAGCGCTACGCAGCGCACGAAGCCGTTCATCGCGTGCTTGGTCGAGTTGTACGCGGTCTGTCCCCAGTCGCCGCGCAGTCCGGAGACGGACGTGTCGACGACGATGTTGCCGTGCGACTTGATCAGGTGCGGCAGCGCTTCCTTGGTCAGGTAGAACAGACCGTCGAGATTGACGGAAAACAGTTTGTGCCAGACTTCGTCGGACACGTTTTCGATTTCGCCGCCCTCGAAGATGCCGGCGTTGGAGACGACGACGTCGAGATGGCCGAATTCGTCGACGACGGATTGCACGAGTTCAGCAACTTGCTCATGGCTGAACACGTCGGTGATGTGCGTGTAGCCGTGCTCGTAGCCGGCGATGGTTTCATCGAGCGGGGCCTGCTTGCGGCCGACGGCGACGACGATTGCACCGTTGTCGAGGAACGCGCGCGTGATCGCGCGGCCGATGCCGGTACCACCGCCCGTGACGATGACGACTTTGCCTTCGAAATGATATGTGTTTCTGGTCATATGAAGCTCCTTCGGCACAGACGGCAGACGACTATAGGGGCGTGGTCGGCGGTGCTTGCGCGCCGACGCGCGCCGACCTCACTATAGGTACCAGTTCACCACACGTGGAACACTGTCCCATATATAGGGACGCCATTCCATACGTTGTAGCGTTGCACGTATCAACCAATTCCGCGACGGAGAGGAACCACTATGACGCTGGCGCCATCATTGAAGCTGCCCACGATCACCGCCATCCGCGCCTACTCGATGGGCGGGGCCGCGGCCAAGGTCCACGGTCAAGGCGGCGGCGACTACCACGACCAAGGTCACGACCACTGGATCGACGACCACATTGCCACCCCGATGAGCAAGTACGACGAGTACAAGCAGTCTCGCCAGTCGTTTGGCATCAACGTGCTCGGCACGCTCGTCGTCGAGGTCGAGGCGTCCGACGGCACCACCGGCTTCGCGGTTTCCACCGCGGGCAATCCGGGCTGCTTCATCGTCGAGCATCATCTTTCCCGTTTCGTCGAAGGCAAACGCGTCGACCAAATCAAGCTCATCCATGACCAGATGCTCAACTCCACGCTGTTCTACTCCGGTGGCGGCGGCGTGGTCATCAACACCATCTCCTGTGTCGACCTTGCGCTGTGGGACCTCTATGGCAAGGTGCTGCACCTGCCGGTCTATAAGCTGCTCGGCGGCGCTGTGCGCGACACAATCCACTTCTACGCGACCGGCGCACGCCCCGATCTCGCGCAACAGATGGGATTCATCGGCGGCAAAATGCCGACCCACTGGGGTCCGGCTGACGGCGACGCCGGCATCGCCAAGGACATCGCCATGCTCGCCGACATGCGCGAACGCGTCGGCGACGACTTTTGGCTCATGTTCGACTGTTGGATGAGCCAGACCGTCAACTATGCGATCAAGCTCGCGCACGCGGCCGCTCCGTACAGGCTCAAGTGGATCGAGGAATGCTTCCCGCCGAACCAGATCGAGTCGTACCGACAGCTCAGGAAGAGCATGCCCACGGGCATGCTCATGACCACCGGCGAGCACACCGGCACGATCGAAGGGTTCAAGGAACTGTCCGACGCGGGCGTCGACATCCTGCAACCTGACGTCGGTTGGTGCGGCGGTGTGACTTCGCTGTGTGAGATCGCGGCAATCGCTAAGTCGCGCGGCCAGCTGGTCGTGCCGCACGGCTCATCTGTCTACTCGCATCACGCGGTGATCACGTTCACGAACACGCCGTTCAGCGAGTTCCTGATGACCTCGTCACATGCTGACAGCCTGCGTCCGCAGTTCGACCCGATCCTCGTCGGCGAACCCGTGCCGGAAGGCGGCATCATGACTGCCGAACAGCTCGACAAGCCCGGTTTCGGCGTCGAACTCAACCGCAACTGTCCGCTCGAACGTCCGTTCCAGCATTGATTTTTACCAAATGGCAAGCTCCCCTTGCCAGAACATTGCCTGCCGGTGAGCCATCAACGGCGCAGGGCGCAAGCCCCGACCGTATTGCAGGACGATTTGTCAGCGAAGCTGACTGAGGGGTAGTCGAAAGGTGTGGGCCTAGCTTTCGGTCTCTCTCAGTTACGGCTTCTCCATGCCAGCTACCTCGCCCGAGGCGAGCTTAGGTTTTCCGCAAAGGAGCGTTGCATGACTTCCATATCCCTGCCGCACAATTCGTTCAAGGCGGCACTCAAAGTCGCCACGACCGCGAACGATCCTGCCAGTCGTCCACAACTCAAGGGTCTGTGGATTGCGATGGGCTCTCCCACGTCCATTGAAATCGCCGCCGAAATCGGCTACGATTGGTTGCTCATCGACGGCGAGCACGGCCCGAACGACCTGACCACGATTCTCGCGCAGCTGCGCGCTTGCCACGGCTATCCGACCACGCCGATCGTGCGTCCGCCGGCGGCCGACCCGGTGCTTATCAAGCAGGTGCTCGATCTCGGCGCGCAGACGCTGCTCGTGCCGATGGTGAACACGCGCGAAGAGGCTGAGCTAATGGTCCGCGCGGTCGAATACGCGCCGAGCGGCATCCGCGGCGTAGGCGGCGTGATCGCGCGTTCCGGCCGCTGGGGGCTGATTCCGGACTACATGACCGTCGCGCGCGACGAAATCTGCCTGATCGTGCAGGTCGAATCGCGCGAGGCGCTCGACAACATCGATGACATCGCGTCCGTAGACGGCATTGACGGCGTCTTCATCGGACCGGCCGACCTGTCTGCGTCGCTCGGCCACCCAGACGATGCCGGTGCGATTCAGGACGAGATCCATCGCGCGTTCGACGTGATTGCCTCCCATGGCAAGGCAATCGGCTCGCTCGCGTTCGACCCGGCCGCCGCGCGCAAGTACTTCGAGTGGGGTGCGTCGTTCGTCGCCGTCGGCGGCGACACCGATGTCTACGTGCGAGGTCTCACCGCCGAACTCGCCCAGTACTAATCTTCTCTTCTCGGCTCCCCTTGTCGGGGGAGCTGGCGGCGAAGCCGACTGAGGGGTAGTCAGGAAGTTGACTCCCTGTGCCACGCCATGTGTCCTTGCGCTGACGAGGGGAGTCAAGAGAATGAACGGTATGATCCGAACCGATGAACCCGCCGTCCCCGGCGCACAGACCCTAATCAACGGCATTGCCGTGCTCAGAGCCGTCGCCGCCGGGGCTCACACGCTCGCCGACCTGACCGCGGCAACCGGCCTGTCGCGTAGCACCACGCACCGTCTCGTGCAGGCGCTACGCGCCGAACGCATGCTGCGCGACACGGTCGAGGGCACGCTCGCCCTCGGCCCGGCGCTCATCGAACTCGGCTTCCAGGCGCGCGAGGACATTTCTGTCCCTGCCATCGCGCGCCCATACCTGCTAGATTTGTCCGATGAAACACGTGACACGGTCCATCTCGCCGCGGAGGACAATGGCGAAACCCTCTATCTTGACAAGGTTCGCGGCAATCGCAACATCGAAATCCGATCGTGGCCGGGCTGCCGCATGCCGCTGACCTACACCGGCATCGGCAAGGCGCTGCTGCTCGACTGTCCCGACCGCTGGGAGCGACAGTATCTCGATGACCGTGCGCGCATGGAACGTCAGCCCGAACATGACTATTCCGGCGCAGCCGCATTCGCTCACGCGATGGGCCGCTATGCGCGTCAGGGATTCGCGTTTGACTTGGAAGAGAACGAGCCCGGCGTACGCTGCATCGCCGCGCCCGTGCGCGACGCCGGCGGCGCAATCGTATGCGCCATCTCCGTCTCCAGCTTCAAAACGTTCATGCCCACTGACCGTATGCGCCAGCTCGGCCCGTTCGTGCGTGACACCGCCGACACAATCTCCCGCGACCTCGGCTGGAACGGGCGGTAACGGTCGGCGAACCACGAAACTAAGCTGGTGTGATCAACGATCGGAAGGATCGAGACTACGAGTACGTGCACCAGCTCGCACCGGGGAAGGATCTGGCCGGACGCACGATGATCCTCGAATTCGAAGGTGTGTACCACGATGCGGAAGTACGGATCGACGGGCGGCAAGGTCGCGTTTCGCCCGTACGAATAGTCCATGATATATGTCGAAAGTACGTGGTCGGCCGTGAACCGATGATTCCCCTACACGACCCCACCGTAAAGCCCTGCAAGATAGGCGCCCGTCTCACGCAGGGAATCGCGCAAAGACTGCGGGGAGAGCACCTCGATGAGCCGGGTCGAAGCGTATTGCAGGACCCAGCACAGGACGGCATGCTCGTTGGCCGTGACCCACACGTCGTACACGTCCCCGTCAAGCCGCGTGACCCTGGCATCGTCGAACCAGTCGTAGACGGGCTCCAGCGTCTTGCGGATCCTCAAATGAACGGGCACGGCCGCCTCGTTCATCGGATAGGGCCGCTCCTCCATATGCCGGTCCAAATCGAACGGGACGCCCGGATGCGGGTTGAGGCTCTCGAGCGTACGCTCGAGCGAATGGTCGGCCCCGTCGACCTTCAGGTCGCGGATCCGCTCCACGTGCAGGTAGGACAGGCCCTCAAATGGATGCATGTGGCAGATCAGGTAGTATTTCCCGTTCCGGTACATCAGCCGGTACGGATCCGCACGGTACTCCCTTATGTTGCCCTCCGCGTCGCGACGCGGTACGAGCGAACCATCCACATCGTACGTGCAGTAATGGAAGCCGATGGCCCGCCCGTGGTCGATGGCGTCGTTCAGCAGTTCGATGTTGTTGAGGAACTCACGGTTGTAGTTGCGCGGCGTACGCGGCTCCCCCCCCATGTCGTCGACCTGCCCGGAACGGCCGGCGAACGAATACACCTTGGCGATCAGATCACGCAGATAATCGCCATCCGAACGGGAGATGACCGCACCATCCGCAAGCAGACGCATCTGCGCGGTATCGAACACGGGCTCGATATACCAGCCCGGCCTCGGATCGGCGCTCTCCGCATGCTCCAGGTCACGGCGCATGATTCGACCGACCCTGCGCCCGAACGGCTGGATCCCTTCCAACGTATGCAGATGCCCGCGCACGGTCTTCTCGGTCACACCCAACTGTTCGGCGATCCAGGCGGCGCTCACCCCGTGCTCGCGATCCGTATGGCCATCCAGCAGCTCGAGGATGCCGACCACGATCTGCGACGTGGGAGGAGCCGGACGAGCCACCACAGCCATACGCACACCCTCCATCCCCGGCATCACGGCAACCAACCGCCAAGCCAAGACCGGTAGAAAACTACCGCCCATTCTAACCCGGCGCATCAGCAGAACCCACCGCATGTGACGACCCTCCGCCTACTTAGCGGTCGTCCTGACCGCCGGTCAGCGTTGACATTTCACTCTGCTCACGAATCAGGCGTTGCTGGCCGATCGCTCGGCTGATTTCGACGGCTGCGATCAGGCACATCATCATGGTCTGTCTGCGCGCCTCCTGGACCCTCAGTCGTTCGGATTCCTCCATGCTGCGCCGATGAGCGTAGGACTCCCATTGGGAAGCCGCGTCGGCGAAGCATTGTGCTCTTCCGCATATCAGCATCTGCAGCATGTAGGCGTTCGCCTCCGCTCCACGGCATGAAACGGGGAAACGCCACGCCAACGGCCTCATCGCCGCCTCTATCCTGTCATGCTCGGCCTGAAGACGAGCCAGACGGCCCCGGACCTCGGCATCCGGCCCGGACAGGCGGTCCATACGTTTCCGGTACTGCGCCAACGAGGCGACCAGCAGCAGAGTGGCGACGGTCAGGAGCAACCATCCGAACGGGACGGCATCCGAATCACCGCTCGACGCCAACACGATGAGAATGCCGAACGCGCATGCGATGCCGCCAAGCACCCCGAGAATCAGACAGTACGCGCCATACGTGTCGGTCTTATCCAATTCGGTCATGACCTGCCGTTGCAGGCCCTCCACCCGCTGCAGCCGCGCGTATTGTCGGTCCAGCTCCGTCATGACCTCGATCAGGCCGGTCCTGCTCATCGCACCCAAATCGTCCATATGCGCTCCTTCGCCTGGCAATCATCCGTGATTCCAACGTAAACAGCCCACAGACTATCCAGTAGATATCTACCGCTTGATATACGGCATGAGGACTCGCCCCGTCCATCATCCGGGATTGGCATGTACCTGCTCATCTCAGGGATAATGTCGTTACCGGTGAAGCATGCCGTGCCATGCATCACAGTGATGCATGTAGGGGACGCTGCCAACCAGAGGAGGCATCATGACGTTTATTGCCAAGAACGGCCGCGTGGTCACCGATGACATGCTGGACCGCTGGCCGGAGGACGCCGACAACGGCGAGTTCGGAGGCATTCCCGGACCAGCACATCCCGGACCGGTTGTCCCAATCTCCCAGCGTGACAAATCACCCTCCGTTCTGCCGACCGATACCGTGCTGCGATCGGACGCCGATTTCGACGCGTTCGAACGAGAAATTCTAGGCGATGACAGGTAGCACCGCGGACCGCCATCTACGTAAAAAGAGCCCGGAACAGCTTCCGGGCTCCACAGAGAGAAGAGAGAAGAAGAAGGTTCAGTTATCCGGCCTTGCGGCCTGCATCCATATAACCGCGACTACTTCAACGAGATACGGGCACAGCGCATTGTATGTCATCGACCGCGAACCTATTACCTCACCCCTCAGCAACTGCCCGAAGTTCCCATAGAAGGAAAGCCACATGCGGACTCATCATTCAGCTACGCCCGCCAACGCCTGATCAAGCGAGTCGATGACCGCATTCACGGAGTCAGGATTGCCTAGGCCCATCATTTCACCATGGGCACGGAGCATATCAGCGAGTGGCACACCTTGCACAATGGAAGGCACCTTGGTGCTTTCGGACATAGGCAGGACTGATTGAATCGCTCGCCGCGTGGGCTCATAGGACAGAAGCTGTCCAATGGGCATTGCGCTGCTGTACGTCGCGACCAAGGCTTGCGATGTTCGATACCGCGCATGATATGCGCCCGGTCCAACGTGGCAGATTCCGTCAACGACATTACCGAACAAAGGGTTCCTGTCATCTGTGAATGCATCGGATGCAGCCAGCGGTAATCTGATATCCGCCTGGCAGCCAAACGGTACAGTAATCTCTATCTCAATGTGATTCGTGTCTAGACACCGCCATGCGACGCGGTATTCTCCGGCGGCGGAATCATAGGAAGCTTCGATGTGCCGAATTTTCCAATTGACCTCCGGGGCGATAAGCGCATGCCGGAACCCCGCTCCATCGGCTGACTCTACTTGCCGGATGCCTGCCGCATAGGCGAATATCCATTCGGCGATTGCGCCATAGGAGTAATGGTTGAGACTGTTCATTTGCGTACCGGAGATACTGCCGTCGTCACGGATGCTGTTCCATCTTTCCCAAATCGTGGTAGCCCCGAGTTTGATTTCCCTCAGCCATCCGGGATATTCCTCGTTTAGCAGTAATGTGTACGCCAATCCTGACAGCCCGCTATCTGATAATGTGGGGTTCAAAATCGAAGTGCCCACGAACCCGGTTTCGAGCTTGTCGTCATTGTCGCGGAACAACGTACGCAACCGCTCACGTGTCCAAGTTTCATCTGCGCTGAGATGATATTTTAGAGCAAGCAGCAACGCGCACTGTGTTTCGCAACAACATCTTCCAGATGGGGTAAAGTACTCATACTCGATCCATTCCCGGACCCGGTCGGACAGGTTACGGTATTCCACAGCGTCTTTCTCGTGCTTGAGCAATTCCGCGGTACGTGCCAGGATGTCGGCACTGGCCATGTAATACACGTAAGCGACGTATCCAGCATCCGTACCTCCCATGGTCTCCTCCTCGGTACGGTGCCGCTTATCCAGCGCGAGCCAGTCCCCGTATTGGAATCGCTTGCCCCACATACGGCCGTTGCCAGATTCATCGGTCCGTCGCACCCATTCCACCCAAGCTTTCATGGACTCATATTGCGTGGCAAGAATGCTGGTATCACCGAAGAACCGATACAGTGTCCATGGAATGAATGTTGCGGCGTCGCCCCATACCGCGGCTGTTGTGGTATGCCGGAGCGCTGGTATGTATTCGGGCACCATGCCATTGTTGTTTGATTGTTCGGCAGCCATGTCATGCAGATATTTGCCGTAGAAAGCATAACCGTCCTCTAGATAGCAGGCGGTGGGACAGAACACTTGGGCGTCGCCGGTCCAGCCAAGTCGTTCATCTCTCTGCGGACAGTCGGTCGGCGTATCCACGGCGTTGGATTTGAATCCCCAACGTACATTGGCGATAAGTCGGTTCACCAAGTCACTGCCTGTCGTCAGACGTCCTCTAATGCCGAGACGGCTGTAGACAGCGTATCCCATGAAATCCTCTTCCTGCAGATTTTCCACACCGGTGATTCGCACGTACCGATACCCGTAAAACGTGAACTTCGGTTCGATGACCGCTGGCCTGCCTTCGGAAATATACCGGTATTCGGCAAGCGCGGTGCGCAGGTTGTCACGGTAGAAATCGCCGTTCTGCAATACTTCGCCAAATTGCAGATGGACTTCTCGTCCTTTCGGCTCATTGACTGATAAACGGAATATGCCGGAGAAGTTCTGTCCAAGGTCTAGGACAGTTACATCGTCGATTTGGTGAACGATTCTCGCCGAGAACCGTTCATGGACGGTCACTGGTGGGCTGAGGCGTGCTTCCAGACGCCCGGACGGCGCATCGGTGACGGAACAAGAAACTACCGCGCCATCGATTAAAGTATCATCACGATGTTCACCATCGTAGATGCCGGAGAAAGTGATGGTGCTGGCCTTGGCCGTCCAGTGTTTGTCATCGGTGCCAATCACCGTTTCGCTGCCATCTTCGTATACGACGTGCAGTTCGGCTATGAGCTTGCGCTCCTGCCCGTATATCCCGGGATCTCCGGCTCGTGATTCGAAACCCATACGGCTGGCATACCAACCGTCGGCGAGCATTACGCCGAGTATGGAGCCTGAGACAACCATGTCAGTTACATCGTAGGTCTGGTATTGCACCCACTGATCGTAATCTGTATAGCCCGGAGCAAACAGTTCATCACCGATTTTCATGTCATCAATGCAAGCCTCATACATACCAAGTCCGCTGATGTACAGTCTGGCCGATTCGACGCGTTTATTGTCCTTGAGGTCAATCGTCGTCGAGAGGACAGGGAGCCGTTCTCCGCAATCGGCGGTAATCCATTGAGCGGACCAAGGCTCGCCGAGTTTCCCGGTCTCGAACCAGTTGAGTCCACTGGTTGTCTCTTCGCCGGCATCCGTACGCACGCCTACAGTCCAGTAGTATCGGGTTCGTGGCTTCAGTACCGCCTCGGAAAGGCATGTAGTCCCGAGGCTGTCGAGCTCATTCGACCAGTCGGTATCGACTATCGGATCATTTAAATCGTCGTGCTGGGATACAATGATTCGAGCAGAAATCTGCCGCTGTCCTTGTGAATCGACCACTTTCCACGCGAACGTTGGCTCTCTCAGCTGATAGCCCAACGGATTGGTGAGATGATTGATTGTGCATTGTTCGATATTCATATCAGTCCTTCATCGGTGAACATCATTGTCTATCGGCATAGTCAGAAAGCCAAGCCGGCAATGTCGAGAAGCCCATTCCCCGAGTAATGGAAAGTCAGGGTCCAAATGCCAGCCAGCTCAAAATAAAGACGTGAATGAGTCCAGTTATTCGACGGTTCGACGGACAGCTTCCCGAGTAACTTAGGATTGTCGTCAACAACATCACCGTCGGCCACGACGAAAGCGCCGCTATCAGGAGGTTCGGCGTAGACGGTTAGGGCTCCGGAAGCCGAACCACGCAGACGGAGCGTCAGCGTGGTTGGTCCGTCGAACTTGAACCACTTGTATGCGATGACGGTACCATCACATATCTCACCAATAAACCGGGCCGTGTCGTCGTTACCGACATGCGGCATAGGCTCGGCGACCGGATTATCCGTCAGATGAGGCATATGGCCGTTGGTCAGGTTACAGCAAATCGTCGCCGGGTATTCGCCTACCGCGCATAACGGGCCGCCGTTCAGACCACAGCTAGACATCTCAACCTGAGCGATGGAACCATCCTCCGCAATGCTAATCGGCTCGGCGCATCCTTGTCGTGAATACAGGCTTTTGTGGGTCTGCCTATGATAGAACACATACCATTGACCGTTCACTTCGATGATGCTGCCGTGGTTGTTGCCAGTACAGGCGAGTCGATCGGCAGAGGTACGCCCTTGATAGCCAACATCTCCATTGGACACGATGACGCCGCGATAGACGAAACCATGGTCTGGATACCTGCTTGTGGCGTAGCACAGTTCGTGGTTCGCCTGTGAGGAGTATATGAAATAGTAGATGTCATCAATCTTGCGGATGCTGCTGGCCTCGAAAAACGCATGGTTCTCGAATCCGGTACTGGCGGCCGCCAACATGCCGGGAACAATGCGCTTGGGATCCGAGGCCACGGTGAGCATGTCATCTGCCAGTCTCACCGTATTCGCCCCCATGATGTCGTACGGTGAGGCATCGAGCTGATCGGCGGTTTTACCGAACATCTGCATCTCCAATTGTCTCAGCCGCTTCGTAGACAGCATCATGGATACGTCGACGTCCGGAGGCAGGGTGCCCGGGTCCACGCCGAGCGACCAGCCATAGTACAGACGAATAACCCCGTCATCGTTGATGACGCCGGGATCGAAGGTGATGTCTCGTTCGAAGGTAGTGCCATCCGGGTTATGTACCTCACCGTAATATTCATAACGGCCGGCCGGCTCATCGCATACTGCAACGTGAATCGGACCAGTGAAACGGTCACCACCAGCCATGGCGTAGTACAAGTAGTAGCGGCCATCGTTGCCCTGCACCACATCGGGTGCATACAAATATCGGTCATGCTCGGCACAAGTGGGATCCTGCTCGGCACGATAGATTTCGCCGTCGCATCGCCAATCCGTCAAATCGTCGACCGGCGCACTCCATGCCTCGTACGGCAGCATGCAGTAGGTGCTTCCGTCTTCCTGATCATGGGATCCGAAAATATATAGCCGATCCCCGAACACATGAGGCTCACCATCCGGTATATACACGTTTGTGGGCAAATATGGATTAAAAACCTGACGGAGTGTTGCACCATGTACAGTATCGTTCACCATCAACCATCGCCTTTCTCTTTCGTATGGGTCCAGCCTGATGAGCCCATACGGATTATGGGAATAATCAACATACCTTGACGACCTTTCCTTCGGTGATACCTGCGGCGTTGAATGCGTCGACGCGCACGTACACCGGCTGGCCGGCGATCAGTGCACCGATGCGCTGGGAGCCGCGTTCGGGACCGAAGACCATGTAGCTGTGGTAGAGCTTGTCCGGCGCGTGGCCCCAGAGGATGTTGTGACCGGTGGCGTCGTCGGCGGGCTCCCAGGAGACGGTCATGTCAAGGTCGCCCTCGCGCGTGGCGGTGACGTCGGCGGGCGCCGCCGGAGCCGGTCCGGAGGCAAGACCGAACACACGCAGGCCACTGACCGCGGCCGGCTGATCGAACGGCGTTTCGAGGACCGTGAGCCGTAGGTAGCGGATCGCACGGCCCTCCCCGAGGACGATGAAGTCGTGCGGCAGGTTGGTGTCGGCGTCGCCGCGGTCGGCCAACGCCGACCACTGGGTGCCGTCCTCGCTGCCCTGCAGCAGCCAGCGGGTGCAGTGTTCGGCGGTGTCAATCACGCGCAGGCCGCTCATATCCGACTTGGTTGGGCCATCGGCCGGGGGTTCTGCCGCGATGCCGTCGTCGGCGAAATTCACCTGCACGGCGTGCACGTCGCGCACGTCACCCAGATCGATCTCGACCCATTCACCGGGGTCGGCCGAGGCGGCACGCCACCAGGAGCGGATGTCCTCGTCGGCGACATGCGCCGCCTCTTTGCCCGTTTCCTCGGACGACGCCTTGGCGGCCACCCCGTAGGACAGCAGCATCCAGTCGGGTTTGGCGAACGCGGGGGTCTCGGGGTTCACGGGCCAGTCGCCGTAGCGCTGGTCGCAGAACAGCTCACCGTCCGCGTCCACGCCCGCCTTCCACAGGCCCAACCGGCGTTCCATGTTGTTGGTGCGGCTGATGCGCATCGTGGAGGCATGCCAGTAACGTCCCTCGCGGTCGAGCAACGTGGAGCCGTGGCCGGCACCGGTGGCGAAGCCGCCCGGCTTGTAGGAATACGGGTTGTTGGCGGCCAGGGTGAACGGGCCCAGCGGCGAGGAGGATTCGTAGACGCCGTCGCCGTAGATGTTGAATTCGGTGCCGGGTTCGGCGTATTGCAGCAGGTAGCGGTCGCCGACCTTGGTCATCCATGCGCCCTCGATGTATGGGTCGGTGCCGAGGAAGGCCTGGGCGGTGGCGCGGATCTTCTCCTCAGAGTCGAATCCCATGGCGGCGCGCTGCTCGGTCGGGGCCTGCATCATGCGCGAGACCATCGCCTCGACCTCGGCCTGCACTTGTTCGGGGCTCTTGGGCGGCACGTGCTCGTCTCCGGTGCGCTCAAAGCCGTGCTCGGCGGTGTTGCCGAAGATCAGCGGCACCGGCTCGCCTTTGCGCTCCATGGTGTCCGGGTCGAGCTCCACGCCGTAGATGGGGGTCACGTTCGAGCAGCCCCAGTAGAAGTAGAGGCGGCCGTCGTCGTCCAGGAACATGTCCGGGTCCCAGAATTGGAAGGTGCCCTCGATTTTCTCGAACGGCTCGCGCAGCGGGTCCTTGGAACGGTAGAACGCGCTGTTCTCACCCATTCTGGAGGCGCAGAAGTACATCCAGTCGCCGATCCGGCGCACGTCGGGAGCGTAGTCGCAGGCCGGCATGGTGCTCAGGAACGGGTGGCGTGTCCATTCGACCAGATCGGGGCTGGTCAGGAAGCCGTTCGTCATCGAGGGGAACAGGTAGTACAGCC